>JAFQIF010000042.1 GCA_017397695.1 Clostridia bacterium | reverse complement strand
AGCACAGATGGTAGCGGCGCATTCGCATTGCTTGGTGTATAGTTTACCAGATGCATAGGATTCGGATGAATCCTATGCATTTTCCCTTTGTATGATTGATGCTTGGTTTTATTCATGCTATCATATATTCGATAAACTTGGATTTGGAGGGATGTAGGGATGGTTCTAGAAACTGCGCGTTTATATTTAAGAGAAATGACGGAAAATGATTTCGAAGCGCTGAATAAAGTCCTGGCAGATCCAGACATCATGCTGCATTATCCATACACATTTGATGAAGCAAGAGTAAGAAACTGGATACAACGAAATATGGACAGATATCGAGTCTTCGGCTTTGGCCTGTGGGCGGTCTGCCTGAAAGAAACAGGCGAAATGATAGGTGATTGTGGATTAACTATGCAGCTTATCAATGGTCAAATAAAGCCCGAAATCGGATATCATATCAGAGCGGATAAACAACGAAAAGGCTACGCAAAAGAAGCGGCAATTGCTGTTAGAGATTGGACATTCAACAACACTCCGTTTAATGTCATTTATTCTTACATGAAATATACCAATGCTCCATCGTATAAGACTGCAATGTCTTGGGGATGCAAACAAGTTGATGAGTTTGAAGATGACGTAAATGAAATCACGAAAGTATTTGCGATTTCAAGAGACGAGTGGATTAAACTATAAATTCCAATTTGAACTTCTCAATTGGGGATGAGTTACGCATACTTCGGTAGCGCGCTACATTCGCATTGTAGAGGTCACCGGTTCGAATCCGGTATGCTCCACCACGAAGACCTTCTCAAAAGAGAAGGTCTATTGCATTATGTACAGAATAAAACGTCAAAAGCAGTCTGATTGCACAAAAGAATCATCAGAGTAAGAAAGTGAACAACTTCACGTGGGGCATTAGCACAGTTGGTAGCGGCGTATTTGCATTGCTTGGTGCATAGTGAGCCAAAGCGGAGAATTCGTAATGGATTCTCAGCTTTTTTCTATATATGATTGATCCTTGATTTTGTCCATGCTATCATATATTCGATAAACTTGAATTTGTAGGTGTAAGTAATGGGAAAGAAATTATCAGAAATGACCTTGGAAGAACTGTGGCAGTTATTCCCTATATATTTAACAGAGCATCAACCATATTGGCAAGAATGGTATCTCGAAGAAGAAAGCTTATTAAAAACCGCTCTCTTATCAACCGAAAGAATAAATCATATCGGAAGCACTGCCATTCCTTCTATTTGGGCGAAACCCATTGTAGATATTCTCGTGGAAATCCCAAAGGAAAGTAATTTGCTTGAGTATAAGGCCTCGATAACAAATAACGGTTATATTTGTATGTCGCAAAGCGAAAATAGACTGTCCTTTAACAAAGGATATACAGAGAATGGATTTGCCGAGCGAGTGTTCCATTTGCATTTGAGATATTCAGGCGATAACGACGAATTGTATTTCAGAGATTACCTTATCGAGTATCCGAAGGTGGCAAAGGAATATGAAGAATTGAAATTGAGGCTATGGAAAGAGTATGAGCATAACAGAGATGGTTATACAAATGCCAAAACCACGCTTGTGAAGAAATATACTGCACAAGCAAAAATGATTTACGGCGATCGGTATTGACCAATTCCAATTTATGAAGAAATATATTGCAAACATCATTACAGGGAGCAGAGTTGCATTTAGTTTGCCTCTTCTGTTCGTCCCTCTATCATCGGCATGGTTTTATATACTCTATCTTTTTTGCGGGCTTACCGATATGATTGACGGAACGATAGCGAGAAAGATGGAAGCGGTTAGTAAATTTGGAGCAAGACTTGATACGGTTGCCGACTTTGTATTTATGTTCGTATGCTCAATAAAGATGCTGCCCCTCATACACATACCTGTATGGCTATGGGTGTGGATTATCATTGTTGCGTTGATTAAGATATTTAATATTGCGTTAGTCTTTATTCACAAGAAAAAACTAATATCAATACATAGCGTGTTAAATAAAGCAACGGGATTTGCTTTGTTCCTTTTGCCGTTGTCGCTGACTTTTGATGAAACCATTTATAGCGTTGCGACAATATGTGTACTTGCAACCATTGCGGTAATGCAAGAAGTTTATTTTATTGCGAAAGGGCAAGAGGTCTTATAATCAAATTCCAATTTGAACTTCTCAATTGAGGATGAGTTACGCATACTTCGGTAGCGCGCTACATTCGCATTGTAGAGGTCTTAGGTATCGAATCCGGTATGCTCCACCACAAAGACCTTCTCATGAGAGAAGGTCTTTTGCATTATATATAGAAACTGTACGAGTACGAAAAACTTGAATTTGGAGGGATGAAAATGGTTCTGGAAACAAAACGCCTGATATTGAGGGATTATGTTTGGGAGGATTTTGAAGCACTCTTTGAAATCCTGTCTGACCCTGAAACCATGCAGCATTATCCCAAACCTTATGATATAGAAATGACAAGGCATTGGATTGAATGGAATATTCAGAACTATCAGAAACATGGTTTTGGCATATGGGCCGTAGTTTTGAAGGAAACAGGCGAGTTTATCGGTGACTGCGGAATGACAATTCAAGATATCGATGGGGAATTGCTTCCTGAAATTGGGTATCATATTCATAAGAAGTATTGGAGAAAAGGATTTGGGAGCGAAGCTGCGAGGGCCGTTAGAGATTGGGCATTTGAAAATACTGATTATGATTGTCTGTATTCCTATATGAAATATACAAATGTTGGGTCATATTCTACCGCCATTGCAAATGGAATGAAAAAGGTAAAGGAATATCCCGATGATAAAAATAAGATTTCTTACGCGTATGCTATAACACGCAAAGAATGGAACTCACTTAACCGATAAATCACAATTTGCATGTGACCATTCCGATATGCTCCATCAAACCTCAGCCGAAGCGCTGAGGTTTTTCTTTATTTTCTCCCTGTTACCTGTCCGCCCCCTTGAAAGCTAACGATCATTAGCTTATTATAAAGCTAATAAATATTAACCCAAAGATCAGAGGACAATCATGGATAACTATACCACAAGTCAGCGGATTCTCATGGAATCTCTGAAGCTCTTTGCCAGGGAGGGGTATGAAGCCGTCAGCGTCGAGCGGATCGCAAGCGCTGTGGGCATCAAGGCTCCGTCGCTTTACAAGCACTACAAAAGCAAGCGCGATATTTTCAGCGCGATTCTGCAGACAATGGAAACCCGCGACACAGACAATGCCGCTGCCTGCTCACTGCCTGAGGAAACGATGGACGCGGCGCCGCAGGCATATGAAAAAGCATCCATCGCAGATCTGATTGCATTCAGCAGGATGCAGTTTCGCTATTGGACACAGGACGAATTCGCCTCATCCTTCCGCAGAATGCTGACCGTGGAGCAATACCGCAGCGAGGAAATGCATCGCCTGTATCATCAGTATCTCGGCTCCGGTCCCCTTTCCTATGTCGCAGATTTGCTGGGCTCACAGCAGGAAGCGCTGCTTTTTTATGGTCCGATGCACATGCTCTACAGCATCTACGATGAAGCACAAAACAAAGATGCCGTTCTCAATCTGCTGGATATCCATTTAGAGAGGTGGAAAGAATGAACTACCCGCGCAGCGAAAAATACAATACGCCGCAGCTGATGGCGAAAATCATGGGGCCCAATCCCGTAAAGCTGGAAGAAGAATTGCTGATCAGCCATCGCATCCCCGAAAAAAGCGTCGTATGCGATCTGGGCAGCGGTCAGGGGCTGACGAGCGTATTCCTGGCTAAGGAATACGGTTTTACGACCTATGCTGCAGACCTGTGGAGCGATCCGGAGGAAAACCGGCTTTTCTTCCGGGAGATGGGCCTGTCCGAAACGGAAATCATCCCTGTGAAAGCAGATGCAGCTGCGCTTCCGTTTGAAAGAGAATTCTTCGATGCTGTCGTCAGCACGGATTCCTACAACTACTTTGGCCGTGATCCGAAGTATCTGGATGAGAAACTTTTGCCCTTTGTCCGGGAAGGCGGTTATGTGTACATCGCGCTCCCGGGTATGAAAAAGGACTGCCATGACCATCTGCCGCCGGAGCTGCTCTTGTCCTGGACGCCGGAACAGATGGACTATATGCACGACGCAGATTACTGGCGCGACATGGTTAGTCACAGCCGGGATGCTGAAATCATCGAAGTCAGCGAGATGCAGTCCCATGACGAAGTCTGGGCGGATTGGCTTGCGCAAGAGAATCCATATGCCGTCGGCGACCGCAAATCCATGGAAGCCGGGGCCGGAAGATACCTGAATTTTATCAAGATCGTGCTCAGGAAAAAATCTGCACCGTGATCGTAATAACCGGCGTGCTGCGCGCAGCATGCCGGTTTCTTCTATTCGGCTTCTTCTATCCGTCTGCTTCTGCCGCAGCCTTTATCCGATGGAAACAGCTGGCATTTTTGTGTTCATCCGGCTATAATGGATATATACGTACAGCAGGAGGCAGAACATGAGAATTCTACATGCAAACTGGATCTGCGCGCCCGGCGCAGACGCAGCCATGGTCCCCGTATTCCGCCGCAGCTTTATCTGTGAGGCCGAGGTGGCGTCTGCGCAGTTTGAAATCACCGCCGCAGGCGTTTATGAGGCGCAGCTCAACGGCAGGCGTATAGGCGATTTTGTGCTTGCGCCCGGCTGGACGGAGTATGACACGCGCCTGCAGGTGCAGCGCTATGACGTATCCGCCCTGCTGGAAAAGGAAAATGTGCTGGACGTTACCGTAGGCAACGGCTGGTTCCGCCGCAGCAATCCCGCTTGGTCCTCCGCGCCTTCTCCCCATGCGGATATGCCTGCCCTGCTGATTGCGGCGCTGCATATCCGCTATGCCGACGGGCGCACGCAAACCATCCTCACCGACGAGAGCTGGTGCGCCGCGCCCAGCAATATATCTGTCAGCGGCATCTTTGACGGCGAAACCGTCGATGCCCGGATCACGCCTGCAGGTTTTGTGCCGGCACAGCGCGCCGACTATACAAAGGACACACTGATTCCCCAACAGGGCTGCCGCATCATCGAGCAGGAAACAATCCTGCCCTGCCGCTATTTTGTCACGCCCAGGGGCGAACGCGTGCTGGATTTCGGCCAGAACCTGACCGGCTATATGGCCTTCGAGCTGGACGCGCATGCCGGCGAGCGTCTCTGCCTGTCCACCGCCGAGGTGCTGGACGCCGACGGCAACTTCTACACGGACAACTACCGCGCAGCCCGCAGCCGCCTGGAATACACCTGCCGCGAAGGCCTTCAGGCCTACAAGCCCCGCCTCACATTCTTCGGCTTCCGTTATCTGCGCATCGACGAAGCGCCTCAGGGTTTTTCTCCCGAGAGTATCCGCGCCATCGTCGTGCATTCGGATATCCGCCGTACGGGCTGGCTGGAAACCGGCGATCCCCTGCTCAATCAGCTTTTCAGAAACATCATCTGGGGCCAGAAGGGCAATTTCCTGGATGTGCCCACGGACTGCCCACAGCGCGACGAGCGCCTGGGCTGGACGGGTGACGCACAGGTGTTCATCCGCGCAGCCAGCTATAACTATGACGTGCGCCAGTTCTTCAGGAAATGGCTCGCCGATCTGCGAATTGCGCAGGGCGCAGACGGCTGGGTACCGGATGTGGTGCCCAATGTGCTCCCCTTCCGCAAAGGCAGCGCCGCTTGGGGCGACGCCGCCACCATCTGCCCCTGGCAGCTCTACAACACCTACGGCGACGTCTCATTCCTGAGCGAGCAGTTCGACAGCATGTGCGCCTGGGTAAACTTTATCACCCACATCACCGATACGCCCGATCTGTGGACAGGCGGCGATCACTACGCCGACTGGCTTGGCCTGGACGCGCCGAGCGGCAGCTACAAGGGCTCCAGCTGCGAGGATCTGATTGCCAGCGCGTTCTATGCCCATTCCACCGATCTGGTCGTGCGAGCTGGCCGCGTGTTGGGCAGGGACGTAAGCGATTATGGGCAGCTGCACGCGCGCATCGTCTGTGCCTTCAAAAAGACCTTTGGCAATCGCCTGAATACGCAGACGGAAAAGGTTTTGGCGCTCGAGTTCGGCCTTGCCGATGATCCGCAGTCCGTCGCCGATGCGCTCGCCGCGCAGGTGATCGCCTGCGGCACCGCGCTGCAGACCGGCTTCGTTGGCACACCCTATCTGCTGCGCGTGCTCAGCCGCTTCGGATATACCGATCTGGCCTATTCGCTGCTGCTGCGCCGCGAATATCCTTCCTGGCTGTATTCCGTCACCAAAGGCGCAACCACCGTTTGGGAGCATTGGGACGGCATCCGCGAGGACGGCAGCTTCTGGTCTGCGGATATGAACTCCTTCAATCATTATGCCTACGGTGCCGTGGCGGATTGGGTATACGAATTTGCCTGCGGCATTCAGGCTGCCGAGCCCGGCTTTGCCCGCGTGGTGATCGCGCCCCAGCCGGACGAGCGCATTCCCAGCCTAAGCGCCAGAATCGATACCGTTCACGGCGAAATCTACTCCGGTTGGTACCGCATCGAAGACCGCATCCGCTACGAAATCCACACCAGCGTGCCTGCGGAAATCCACATCGAGGGCAAGGTATACCACGTTGGCAAGGGCAGCTACGTCTTCTGAGTTCTTCTGCCGGACCACTGCAGAACTTTCTCAATCTCTTTGTAACATTTCCCATTTAACATACAGAAATAATGGCGCTGCATTCCAAAACGGAATGCAGCGCCATATTCATCGTACAAATTATCAATCAGCGCAAACAAATCATCATGCTACGATTTCAGTATGTGGGTGGAGTTGACCATGAAAGTACCGAAGCAAACAGCATAACGGAAAACACAATCACCGTTCCACATATCAAAAGAAACCGACTGCTGGCTGAACGCTCTTTATTCTTGCTGATTCTAAGCCATAGCGGCACAGTAGCAATTGCACTAAACAATACGCAACCAATCAGATACCCTAAAGCTGTCTGTCCGGTAAGCCCTGCAATCGCACAGACGAAGAACAGCAGCAAGAAGCGAGCAGGAATCAGCAGCAAGCAGCTGAACAGAAATGAACCAAATATCCGCACCTCGTCCACCCTTTCAAGCTGACTCACTCAACCCAGTAAGTAAAGCTATGAGGACTTGTATAGAGCAGGTCGTAATCATCCTGGAAATACTTAATGCCATGATAAGTCAAATCGGGTGCATGAACCTGAATCCAGGCATCCAGATCCTTTTGACGGTACAGCTTTCCGTTCTTATTCTTGCACAGCAATTCAACGTCACGACCGATATGGCTGAAAGCCGCACTATTGCCCATCGTTTCACCAATAAGATCCTGCCAATAATAGAAATTGACAATCTTACTGCCCAAGCTATTGAGTACAGCGTTTTTCAGCAGCGCGTAATTAAGCTGATTGTAGCCAAGCGCATTGAAGGTAGCCGAATGCACAGGGACCGGAATATTTGCCTTGGTTTTGAACAAACCACCTCTATTGGCGTCGTACGTCTTGTACACGACATCCTGCGCCAATCTACCGCCCAAAGAATGGCCGGTGACATAATAGTTATAAGAACGATTATTGGCAATACTCTTATATTCACTGAAAGCATTCTGCGATTGCCAAGTATCTAAACCTACGCCAAGATCAATATCCGCAAACAGGAAATCATTGACAAAATCTTCTCCGAATTCCGTTCCTCTCAATGCGTATATTATGGCAGTTGGATTATTACGTCTGACAAATTTCAACGCAATGCTTCCCAAGCCGGCATCATCCCAGAACTCATCCCAACCACCTGTGCCGGAATCATTAGCATAAACGATGATCGCATCTTTTAGAAGCTCAACATTTTCGTTCGAGATTCCCTTTATTGTTGCGCCATCCTTAATCGCCTGCTCCAGAGTTTTATTCTTATGTGCCACGAGATTTGAATAACTCAGGCCCTCAATAAGCGCAAGAGTCCGATCTGTAATGGTGTAGTCCAGCGGAAACGGGTCTATTTTATCGTCGATGCCATCGTGATCCGAGTCAACTTCATTGGGGAACGAACGATACTTACCCTTGACATATACCTTGGATTTATCAGAATTATAGACGAGTTCAACTTTCACCTCTTCTTGATCCAACAATCCATCTTTATCAGCATCGTGTTCGGGATCATTCTTGTCCAATTCGATCTTCTTTCCGTTGAAAGAGAACATATGCGTCTCATAATAGTCAGGAATAGTGTCACCATCTGTATCGGTTTCAATATCAATCTTCTTGTTGATATCATTATAGATCTCGAACAACTGGCTGGAATTGGATGCCAGATAGAAAACACCATCCGTCATGCTGGCAAGAGGCTGCAGATACTTATTAAAATAGGTCGTACTGCTGCCGAGGCCGACAGTATAAATCCGGACATTGTTTTTCACCGCGGCAGCAATTGTAGAAGAATGCATACTCAAATCGCTAGAATTGCCATCGCTCAAAACAACCATCATCTTAAGTACATCGTCCGCATTGCTTTGGAAAAGACTGAACGCATCATTGATGGCCGTATACATATACGTCCCGCCACTTGATTTAAAATGGCTGGTGGTCAGGAAGGCCTTCGCTGCATTTCTGTCCGTCAGCATCTGCGTCGTCAGGAGTTTGCTATTATTTGCAAACCAGACAATACCCATCTTGCTGTCTTCCGGCAGGTTATCAATCAGATTTCGGGCAACGCTAAGACGCTGATTACTTCTGTCATTGCTGGTCATACTGCCAGAATCATCGATAACAAGGACAATTTCCACACTGGAAAATCCGCCTTCTTCAGCCCAGACATCTTCCCATTCAAACGCTTCATAGTGAGCATTACGATCGATCAGCACATATGTTGAAAAATGATTGACAGTCGTAGATGCCACATTTCCGCGGATCGTCGTAGGCAGTTCTTCCAGCGTCTGATCAGCTTCATTGAAATAGAAAATAGCAGGTTCAACTCCGCGCGACAAGAGGGATGCATCAAATTCAAAGCTGATTGTTGCCTCATCAAACTGACCATCAACGGAGAAATCATATGCCATTCCCAGGTAACCAGGCATGTCCTTCGGGAACAAAACCGAATTGACAAGCGGTTCAACAGCAAGGGAATCCACCTGTGCACCATTCAGTGTTGCTGTAACAGACGCTTTGACTGAATCGCTGAAGTCCGATTTCACGCTCACATTGAACCAACGATCAGCCTTCAGTGGATCGGTGCCCAAACGCACCTCATCTCCATCGGATGCGCCATCATTATCAGTATCATAATCTGTGGGGTCCGTATGATAAGATGGTTCCTCATTGTCGTCCAAACTATCAGCATCCGAATCGCGGTCGACCGGGCTGGTGCCGCCATAAATCTCATTCAGATTAGACAATGTATCTCCATCACAATCTTCATCCGCATCGCTGATACCATCTTGATCAGAATCGACAGAAAGCGGATCAGTACCCAGAAGAGCAATTTCGATATAGTCATTCAGACCATCCAGATCCGTATCCTGCTTGTGCAGATCGGTATGATAATACTGCTCCAATCCGTCAACCAGGCCGTCATTATCACTGTCTGTCATGTCGATCTTCATCGCACTGTCGGCGAGAAGATAGTGAACAGACGCTTCAATCACATATTTCTGCTGGCCGCAGCCAAAAGAATGCTCAATGTCAACGTTCTTGACAATATACTTATTGTCAGCAAGAGCGCTGGGAACATCCCCCAGCATACATCCAAACAGAACCACGCACAGCATCAGCGAAACGAAACGTTTCCACTGCCCGTTCTTTGACACATACAATCCGACTCCGGCAGCAATCAGCAGTACTCCCCAAAAAATAAGAGAAGACTTATCTCCAGTATCAGGCACCAGAACATCCATATTAAGCGGTTTAAGGCATACTGTCATGGCCGTTTTTTGGCCAGCAGCCAACGCTTTCACCAGCTTTGTTTCTTCCGAGCCCTCTGCAAACTCGTATCCATCAGGCACCGATATACTTAAAAAAGCGTCTGCCATCGCAGATTCATTCTTATTCTCAACCATGAGCGTCGCTCGGACAGACTCACCCAAAGAGTACTGGCTTTTGTCGGTAACCAACGTTACTTCAAGCCCATCTTGAGATACAGCAGCAGCACATGCCGGAAGCGCCAAGCACATAACCAGCAGCAAAACACAAAGTATAACCAACCGCCTGTTTATCCTTCTCATATCAATCATCCTCCTTTGTCTTCATTAACGAAGCAATCTCTACAGTACACTAACGCTTGTTGTTTCTTATCGACACAATAAATATTCGAAATTATACCATATTTTCCATATTCCGTCAATTTGTATTCGGATGATTATGCTATATCCGATATAGGTTTTTCAACGCCGATCGCCTTTTCACTCCTTCATCCGTTAATATAACGAATATACCGCTCCAGCGCCTCAAAACTTCCATGGGGATACTTTTCAATATCCTCACCTGCCCGGTTGATCAGGCAGTCGGTCAGCAGGAACGTCTTCATGCCCAGCTTCCCCGCGACCATATCCTCGCCCACGTCGTTGCCCACCATCAGGCATTCAGCCGGATCAAGCGCCAGCTGCTGCAGAATTTCTTCATAATATTTCACGTTCGGCTTGCAGAAAGACGAGTTTTCATAGGTCGTCACCCATTCAAAATCCGAAACCTGCATGCCTGCCCAGCGAATGCGGCTGTGCGTCGCCACAGCGGGAAAGAGCGGATTGGTCGCCAGCACCAGCCGGTATCCCCTTTCCTTAAGGCGCGCAATCAGCTGCGCCGCGCGCGCGTCAAATCCGCAGGCATGCTGCACCTGCTGAAATTCGTTGCGATAAAACGCGTCAAAGTGCGGCTCATCCTCCCTTGCCCGTTCGCCGAATATGCCGCAGAATGTCTTCCAGAAGACCTCCTCGTTCTTTGCCGAGCCGTCGTTTGCGATCATCGCATTCGTACCCGCATAGACGGCTCTGATCATTTTCTCCGGCTCATAGCCCAGCGGCGCCATTCTTGCGGCCAGCCGACCGAAGTACGCCTTGATAAACGTATCCTGATCCATCGGCAGCAGCGTGCCGTCCAGATCAAACAATACGGTGTTCCGCTTCATATGCATCCTTCTTTCCGTTTCGCACAGGTTCGTATGCTTTTTCGCTATGCTTCAGTATACCGCCAGGCATGGTCAAAGGCAATGCATAATCGCGGTCATCTCTGTTTTTTATTCATCCCGAGCGGCCCGCTTCTTCCTGCTTTTTCCAGCAAACGCTCGTTTGTTTCGCTTTATCCACATAACCATTCCCCTTTTTTTAATCAGAATTCATCATTCTTTCCAAAGGGTGTTGTGTTTTACAAATCTTTGTGATATGATATCCCGCGTCCGGTAACTGATATACCAGACATATGAACCATGATATTTCCGGCTGCACCGCAGCCCTGATAACAGAACTGAAAACGAAAGGAAACTCATTCCATGAAGAAGATTATCTGCAAGGTTGAATATGATACCGAAGCTTCCGAGCTGATCTCCAAGCGCTCCTTTGGCAATTTCGGCGATCCGGCCGGCTACGAGGAGTCCCTGTACAAGACCGAGGGCGGCAAGTTCTTCCTGTACACCTTCGGCGGTCCGGAGTCCCAGTACGCTGAGGAAGGCATCAAGCGCATGTCCGCCGCCAAGGCTGACGAGTGGCTCGCCCAGGCGTAATGCACACGCAAGCAAAAAGCACCGATTGCAGAATCGGTGCTTTTTTATTTGGAAACGTTGGGCCATCGCCCAACCCCATCTGGGGATTTCATCCCCAGACCCCTCTCGCTTTACGGCAGTTTTAAGAAGCGGAAAAGATTACTTGCCAAACAGACCCTTGAGCTTGCCCGCCATCGCCATCACGTCGTCCAGGCCCAGCTTCGCCTTGACGCCCGCTACCACGGCGTTGATCTTGTCATCCGGCAGGTCGATACCCAGCATGCTTTCCAGCGTCTTGGCCGGGTTCTCGTTGAACGCTTTGAGCAGCGCCTCATTCTCGGTGAGTGCCTTCACGGCCTCAGCAATGATCTTCTGAATATCCATACGATTATCCTTTCCGTGCAATTGCACCTGTCATGCGAAACAGTATACCGCATCCCCGCCTGCTTGGCAAGATTCAGTCCTTTTTGTCCGCCGCGAGCAGGAACACCGTGGACAGGATGCAGGCAAAGCCCACCAGATCCATAGGCGCAAACGCAGCGCCCATCAGCAGCGCAGAAAACACCGCCGCCGCCACCGGTTCCACCGAGGCATACAGACTGCCCTTCTTCGCGCCGACACAGCGCACGCCCTCCAGATACACCACATACGCCAGCGTACCCGTGATCACCACGACAATCAGCGCCAACACGGCCATCGCGTCCACCTGCGCGGGAATCGCCCACCAGCGAAACAGCGCAAAGAGCAGAATACCTCCCAACAGCATGCCCCAGCCCGTCACCAGCGCGGAGCCATATCGGGCAAGCAGCTCCCCCGGCTGCACCGTGCATACCGACAGACATACCGCAGACAGCAAACCCCAGAAGAGCGCGTCGGCCGAAAGCATCATGCTGCCTGGCCTGCCATGTGTAGCCAGCAGCCATGTGCCGCAAAGCGCCAGCGCAATGGCTGCCAGCTCAATGGGCCGCGGCCTGCGCCTTCCCCGCAGCGACACCCAGACGAGAATCATCGCTGGGCTGGTGTACTGCAGCACCGTCGCCGTGCCCGCGTTGGATGCATCAATGGCCGAATAATAGGTGTATTGGCACATCGCCATGCCCAGAATCGAAAAGACGAGAATGCCCGGCGCATCGTTTCTCACGGCGTCAAATACGCCCTTTCCCTGCTTCATCACGCCCAGCAGAAGCAGCAGAGTGCCGCCGCACAGCAGGCGGACAGGCACGATGTATTCGCTCGTCAGTCCCTTGACCTGCAGCAGATACTGTCCGCAGGTACCCGAAAAGCCCCAAAGCACGCCGCCCAGCAGCGTCAGCAGCGCGCCGCGAAGGGCCATCTTGCGATTCATCCTCATCCCTCATTTGCATCTGACAGAATTTTCCTCATTGTAAACACCTGCGATGCGTTTGTCAATTGCCCTTACGCGCATTTCATGCTACAATACGGTCTGCACGATGAATCCGTGCATGATTCTCTGCCATTCAAGGAGTCTTCCATGTCTTTGCCTGTTTACTTCGCCCCTCTCGAGGGCGTTACCGACGCCGTATACCGCCGCGTGCATCATGCGCATTTTGGCGGTATTGATAAATACTTCATCCCCTTCATCAGCCCCACGCAGAATCTGGTGCTCACCCCGCGCGAGCGCAGCAACGTATCGCCCGAGGTGAACGCAGGCATGCCCGTCGTGCCCCAGGTGCTCACAAAAAAAGCCGACCACTTTCTCTGGGCGGCCGGTCAGCTGCAGGATATGGGCTATGACGAAATCAACCTGAACGTCGGCTGCCCCTCCGGTACGGTCACCTCCAAGGGCAAGGGCGCAGGCATGCTGCTTCATATGCAGGAGCTTGAGTGGTTTCTGGACGAAGTCTTTGCACATGCGGGCGTGCGCATCTCCATCAAGACGCGTATCGGCTTTTTCTCGCCGGATGAATTTGAAGCGCTGCTTTCGCTCTACAACCGCTATCCCGTGCACGAGCTGATCATCCATCCGCGCACGCGCGAGGAACAGTACAAGGGCATGCCGCATCGAGCGCTCTACGCCTGGGCGCAGGAGAACACGGCGCTCCCGCTCATTTACAACGGCAACCTGTTCACCGCCGGCGAATGCGAAGCCTTTGCTCAGGCCCATCACAAGACCCGCGCGCTGATGCTCGGGCGCGGTATGCTCGCCAATCCCGCCCTCGCACAGACCTATGCCGGCGGCGCGCCGCTGACCCGGGAAACCCTGAAGGCTTTCCACGACGACCTGTTCCATGCCTATCAGCAGGCTTACCACACCAGCGCTGTGCTCGGGCGCATGCGCGAGGTGGCCAAGAATATCGCCTGCTGCTTCGAGGGCGCAGACAAGCCGCTCAAGGCTGCGCGCAAGGCCAATTCCATCGCCGTCTATGAAGACGCTATGGCGCGCCTGTTCGGAGATTATGCGCTCTCCGCCAACCCCTGCTTCTCCGAGCGAAGCTGATCCTCGCGCATCTGCATCCACATCGCGCACAGGGTAAACGCCAGGCAGGCTACAACCAGCGGCACGCCAAAGACCAGCAGCAGCAGCATTTGAATCAGGCTCATAAACATATCCTTCTTTCCGTTGTGTTTCTTTGTTCAGGCCGGCTAGTGCCGGCCTGTTTTCGTTTCGTTGTCTGGCGATCTCCAATACCATTTCCGTCATTCCGGTTACGCAGGCCTGACCTTCTGCTGCCTGCCGCGGCTCTTGGGCGCCGCCATGTACTGCGCGATGCTGCGCACGCTGACCCGCCTGCCGGAGCAAGCGCCTTCGATGCGGCCGTCCGCGAGCATCGCGTATACCGTCGCGCGCGTAACACCCAGGATCTTCGCCGTTACCGTCTTGTCGACATACTCGCCATAGCGGCCAAGAAGCTCCTCCTCCTTGTGCGCCAGCGCGTTTTCCTGCGTCCACAGGGACCTTCGTGTGCGCTCCTCCAGCGCCAGCACGCGCCGCTCCAAATCGGCCATCCGCTGCATTGACATCTCCATCGTTGTTTCCACGCTCCTCGATCCCCTTTCCGCATTCAATCCACTTTTCTACTTATTTTCGGTCTCTTTTGCGTTTCTGCTCCCACTTTTATGGAAATATGCGATTAAACCATTCCAAAAGAAACCACTTTTAAAATTTCTCCAACCGGATGACACGAATTTTCATTTGTCACTCGTTTGGCGACAACGTCATTCTATCATGCGAATCCGCCTTAGTCAACCATTTGGTGACAAATTCTTTAAAAAAGTTTTAAATGGGTTGCAAATGGCGACTTATCTGGTATAATGTCATTATCGGACATCAATTCCATTTCTATAAAAGGAGGCGCAGATCATGCCATTCGGTGCGATTCTCAAGCAGATCCGGCGCGAACGCGGCCTTTCGCAGGAGGAGCTTGCCGCTATTCTGAATACCACCAAGCAGGTCATCAGCCGCTATGAGACCGGTCAGCGCGTGCCGCGCATCAGCGTTGTGATCGAATACGCGCTCAAGCTCGGCGTTCCTCTCTCCGTGCTCACGGGCGAGGAAAGCGACCCGGAGCCCATTGTGCAGGGCGGCGTGCGCCGCGTCCCGATTCTGGGCGGCGTAGCCTGCGGCGAGCCGATCTACAAGCCGGGCGACGGTACGGAATACGCCTCCATCGAGGACAGCGTGCATTGCGACTTTGCGCTGATCGCGCAGGGCGATTCCATGTCCGGCGACCGCATTCATTCCGGCGATATCGTCTTCATCAAAAAGCAGGACAGCGTGCGCGACGGCGAAATCGCCGCGATCGCCCTGGATGACGAGCTGACGCTCAAGCGTGTGCGCCGCATCATGGGGCCAGGCGGCCGCGTCGTCTTTACCCAGCTGCTCCCTTCCAACCCTGCCTACGATCCTATCGACATCGGCGGCGAAGAGGAAACGCGCAACGTGAGTATTCTGGGCAAGGCTGTCGCCGTTCGCTTTTCTCTGTAAGCTTCTTTTCCATATATTGGGAGCCTTCCGGCTCCTTTTTCTTTGACTGCGTCTGTGCCGCTCAGATACACCCCCTAGTTTCATGCATGAACGTTCGACCATTGAATTCAATTCATCTATCAATTGATCAGGAATCAAGTTTCGCACCTTTCAAAATACTGTCTTGCGCGACCTGATCCTGAGTGCTATAATTTTCACATTCAAATCCAACCCCAATCCACCGGAGGTACGTTTCATGTACAACTTCTCTTTTGCGCGATTTAGCGGCTATTGCTTTAAGAGCTATAGTCTTGCTTTTGTGCGCGCAAGAGATGGGGTATAACGCGATACCTTCGCCATACCCATTCCTGTATAGTCAGGCTCCTGCCACACATGGCGGGAGCCTTTTTCTTTCAGTTTTTGGTGCCCGCCGCGTAAAGCAACAGCAATTTATCAGAAAGAAGGAACATCATCATGATCATCATCATGAAGCCGAAGGCTACCGAAGAACAGATTAACGCGCTGAGCAATTCCCTCATCGCGCAGGGTATGCAGATCCAGCGCAACGCGGGCGTAGACTGCGTGGTGCTGGGCGTTATCGGCGACGTTGCCCATCTGGACCCGACCGATTTTCTGATTCAGCCCGGTGTGGAGCGCATCATGCCGGTTTCCGAGCCGTTCAAGAAAGCGAATCGAAAGTTCCATCCCACGGACTCTGTCATCGACTGCGGCGGTGTGAAGGTGGGCGGGCGAAAGCTGGCGATTTTCGCCGGTCCCTGCTCCGTGGAAAACTATGATCAGCTGACCGATACCGCCTTCAAGGTACATGCTGCCGGCGCAAATGTTCTGCGCGGCGGCGCATACAAGCCGCGCACATCGCCCTATGCTTTCCAGGGGCTCAAGCTCGAAGGCCTGGCCCTGCTGGAGCAGGCGCGCGAGCTGACCGGCATGCCCATCTGTACGGAGATCATGAGTCCGAAGCTGGTGGAGGAATTCGACCGCCGGGTGGATGTCATTCAGGTCGGTGCACGCAACATGCAGAACTTCGACCTGCTCACCGAGCTGGGCCAGACGAAAAAGCCCATCCTGCTCAAGCGCGGCCTCAATGCAACGGTCAGTGAGTGGCTCATGAGCGCGGAATACATCATGGCTGCAGGCAATCCCAACGTTATTCTTTGCGAGCGCGGCATCCGCACGTTCGAAACTTATACCCGAAACACCCTCGACCTCTCCGCCGTTCAGGCCGTCAAGCAGCTCTCGCATCTTCCGGTGATCGTCGATCCTTCCCACGCGACAGGTCTGAACTGGATGGTGGAGCGCATGTCGCTGGCTGCCGTCGCCGCCGGCGCGGACGGCCTGATCATAGAGGTGCACAACAACCCGCCCTGCGCCCTTTGCGACGGCGCGCAGAGCCTGACCCCCGACCAGTTCGCGCAGGTGATGGGCAAGCTCCATGCCATTGCGCCGATTGTGGAGCGTGTATTATGAAAATCATGTTGATTGGTCTTGGCCTGATCGGCGGCAGCATGGCGCTGGCCCTGCAGGGCTATCCGGACGCCGAGCTATACGCCGTCGATCGCGACGAATGGACGCGCTTTGAAGCGCTGGGCCGCGGCGCCGTACGTGCCGCATGGGCAGACGTCGAGAATGCGCCGCTGGAAACCATGGATATGACCGTGCTGTGCCTGCATCCTGAAGCAGCGGCGGCATTCATCCGCGAAAACGCGCACCGCCTCAAGCACGGCTCCCTGCTCACCGATGTATGCGGCGTAAAGCGCCCGCTGCATGAAGCCGTGCAATCCCTGTCCGACAGGCGCTTCATTTATCTGGGCGGCCATCCAATGGCCGGCAAGGAACGCGGCGGCTTTGCCAATGCCAGCGCCGATCTTTTCCGTGGCAGTCACTACATCCTCACGCCCGACGACTCCGTACCCATGGGCGCGATCCGACTGATGGAAAAGCTCGTGCTGTACCTGGGCTGCGCCGACGTCGTCCTGTCCGATCCCGACGCGCACGATAAGCGCATCGGCTACACCAGTCAGCTCATGCACGTGATGGCGCTTGCGCTTTGCGATCAGCATCTGCTCTTTGACAGCTACGGCTTTGAAGGCGGCTCCTTCCGGGGCGCAACCCGCGTCGCCGCGCTGGAGCCCGATCTGTGGACGGAGCTGTTCTGGTCCAACAAGGAAACGCTTGCCGATCTCACGGACGAGCTGATCGAAAAGCTCAGCGAGTACAGCTCGCTGCTGCGCGCAGACGATCGCCAGGCGCTGCTTGCGCGTCTCAAGGAATCGAGCGACCGCAAGAAGGAATTCGACAAGCTGCGCGGCATTACCAACAGCCAGAAGCCTTTGTTCAAATAATCCCTCACAGGAGGAATCCCTCATGCCGATTGTCACCGTCGCCGCCCATGCCCCCCAGAGCCGCTACGACATTCACATCGGCCGCGGCCTGCTTGCTTCTTGTGCGCCGCTCTTTGCCCCGTACAGGGGGCGCAAGGCCGCTGTCGTCGCGGACAGCAACACTGCGCCGCTATATTCCTACGCGCTGCTCGAGCAGCTGCACCGGGCCGGGCTGGAGACGAGCGTGATCATCCTGCCTGCGGGCGAGGAAACCAAGTGCACCGCCCAGCTTGACAGGCTCTACGATGCGTTTCTCGATTTCCGCCTCACCCGTGCGGATCTGGTCATCGCGCTGGGCGGCGGCGTCGTAGGCGATATCACCGGCTATGCCGCCTGCACGTATCTTCGCGGCGTGCATTTCATTCAGATACCGACCACGCTGCTGGCTCAGGTCGATTCCTCCGTCGGCGGCAAGGTCGCCATCAATCATCCGCGCGGCAAAAACCTCCTGGGCGCATTCTATCAGCCCGAACTCGTGCTCATCGACGTTGACACGCTCAAGACCCTGGACGAGCGCCAGATCGGCGCAGGGCTGGGCGAAGTGATCAAGTACGGCTGTATCTGCGACGCAGCGCTGTTTGCGCGCATTGAGGCGCTTGGCAGCCGCGAAAATCTGCTGCCTGTTCTGGATGAGATCATCGCCCGCTGCTGCGCGCTCAAGGCCGAATATGTGCGCCTTGATCCGCACGATCACGGCGTGCGCATGCAGCTCAATTTCGGCCACACGCTGGCGCATGCGCTGGAAAACGCCATGGGCTACGGCACGCTGCTGCACGGCGAAGCCGTCTCCATCGGCATGGCTGCCGCTGCCCGCTGGGGCGAGGCGCTGGGCGTCACGCCCAAGGGCACAACCAATAGAATCCGCGCCGTGCTCGCAGCCTACGGCCTGATGACCGATTGTCCGGACGGCCTGAGCAAAGAAGCGCTCGCCGCTACCATGGCGCTGGATAAAAAGGCCGAGGGCAGCCGCGTGCGCACCGTGCTCCTTGAAAAAATCGGCAAAGCGACAGGCGTGCCGCTCACGGCGCAGGAGCTCAAGGCGCTGCTATGAAACGGAAAAGCGAAGAGAAACGTTGGGGCCGCAGGCCCCAACCCCCGCCTGGTGATTTCATCCCCAGACCCCTTCTTCGTTTCGCACCTGCTTCAACACGCAAAGTATGACAAACTTCGTTTGCCAGCAAAGAACAATGGATTCTCCTGTCCCCAGCGGAGCGCGCTGCATGCCGCTGGCAGTCCCTTTGACCCATCCTCTTTGGAGGTACCCCATGATCAAAACCGTCTCTCCCGGCTCGCTCAGCGGTACGATCCACATCATGCCCAGCAAGTCCGCCTCGCACCGCGCAGTGATGATGGCAGCGCTCGCTCAGGGGGAAACCATCCTTTCACCGCTGCAGCTCTCGCGCGATATCGTCGCAACGCTTTCCTGCGCCAAAGCGCTGGGCCTTGTGGGCGATGTTTTCACCACCCCGCACGAGCAGCGCGGATTCGTCTGCGCGACGCTCTCGGGCGGCGAGCATTTTTCCGGCGGTAGCCGGACCCTGGATTGCGGCGAATCCGGCTCCACGCTGCGCTTCTTCATTCCGCTTGCGCTCGATGGTCGCGGCCCCGTGACATTCATCGGCCACGGCAGGCTGATGCAGCGTCCGCTGGATATCTATGAAGAGATGTTCCGTTCGCACGGCATACGCTGGCAGCAGACCGGCGGCAGCCTGATCGTGGACGGCCGTCTCTCCCCCGGCACATATGCCCTGCGCGGCGATGTGAGCAGCCAGTTCATCACAGGCCTCCTGCTGGCGCTGCCGGGGCTCGACGGCGACAGCGTCATCCGTATCACCACGCCGCTGGAATCCCGCGCTTATGTGGAGCTCACGAGGCGCGTGCAGCGCACCTTCGGCGTCGTCTCCCATTGGGAAGATGCTCAAACCCTGCGCATCCCCGGCGGTCAGAAGGTCGTCTCCCCCGGCCGCATCCAGGTGGAAAGCGACTGGAGCCACGCAGCATTCTATCTGACTGCAGGCTGCCTGTCTGCCAGCGGGCCGCTGACGCTGACCGGGCTCGATATGCAAAGCGCACAGGGCGATCGCGCCATCGTCGATATCCTTCGCAGCATGGGCGCCATCATCCAGACCCGACCGGACGCGGTCACCGCCTGTTCTTCCCGCCTTCGCGCTGCGCAGGTGGATGTTTCGCAGGTGCCCGATCTGGTACCCATCCTTGCCGTGGCCATGGCCGCCGCCGAGGGCGAAAGCCGCATCACCGGCGCCGCACGCCTGCGCATCAAAGAAAGTGACCGGCTTTTCGCCATGCATGCGGCGCTGACCGCATGCGGCGTGGACGTCACCGAGCTTGATGACGGCCTGATCATCCGCGGCGGCAGAAAGCTGCACGCCGCCGGAATCGACGGCTGCAATGATCACCGGATCGTGATGGCCATGGCTGTCGCCTCCGCCATGGCAGAAGGCGATCTTGCGATCACCGACGCACAGGCCGTCTCCAAATCCGCCCCGGCATTCTGGGATGAATTCTCCCGCTTAGGAGGTTACGCACGATGAGAGGTTCCTTCGGCCAGCATTTCAAGCTTACCATCTTCGGCGAATCCCACGGCAGCGCCATCGGCATGGTCATCGACGGCATTCCCGCCGGCACGCCAATTGACGAAGCCGCCATCGCCCGCGATTTGGCGCGCCGCGCCCCGGGCACAGATCCCACGGCAACCAGCCGCAAGGAACCGGACAAGGTGAAGATCGTCTCCGGCCTGTTTGAAGGGCGCGCGACCGGCACGCCGCTGTGCGGCCTGATTGAAAACACGAACACACGCTCCGGCGACTATGCCCAGCTGCGCGCAAAGATGCGCCCGGGCCATGCGGACTATGCCGGGCATGTGAAATATGCCGGATACAACGATCCGCGCGGCGGCGGCCATTTCTCCGGCCGCATCACTGCGCCCCTCGTCTTTGCCGGCGCGATCGCCCGGCAGCTGCTCGCCGCAAAGGGCATCGCCGTCGGCGCGCATATTGCCGCGATCGGCGGCGTAACGGATACGCCGTTTGATCCCGTAGGCATCAGCGCCGATACGCTCCTTGCCCTGAATCAGAGCCGCTTCCCGCTGCTTGATCCCGCGCAGGAAGCGCCCATGCGCGAAGCTGTTTCGCAGGCAAAGGCCAATCTGGACAGCGTCGGCGGCGTGATTGAGTGCGCGGCGATCCATGTACACGCCGGCGTCGGCTCGCCGTTTTTCGGCAGCGTGGAAAGCGTGACAAGCCAGCTGCTCTTCTCCGTGCCGGCGGTCAAGGCGGTGGAATTTGGCGACGGCATGGCGCTTTCCGCCATGACCGGCAGCCAGGCCAACGATCCCATGGTCTGGCGGAGCGGACGCGTCGCCTGCATGAGCAACCACAACGGCGGCGTCACCGGCGGCATCACCAACGGCATGCCCATTGTGCTGCGCGCAGCCATCAAGCCCACGCCATCCATCGCCAAAGCGCAGCAGACCGTCGATCTGACCACAGGCGAGGATACAACACTTTCAATTGTCGGCCGCCACGATCCATGCATCGTACCGCGCGCCGTCGTCGTCATCGAAAGCGCGCTGGCAATCGCACTGTGCGAACTGATGATGGACGACACTGCAACAAAATATGCCTTCCCTTTTGGGGAAGTCAAAGGCGGATGAGTTCTCCCGCCGTGCAGAACGATGACCAGAAAAAGACACCGGAGGAATACAGCGATGAAGGATTTGAATCAGTGCCGTCAGGAGCTGGACGTCATCGACGCGCAGCTGGTCTGGCTGTTTGAAAAGCGGATGCAGGTTTCCCGCGACGTAGCCGACTATAAGCTGAAAAACCGCATGAAGATCCTCGACACCGCCCGCGAGCAGGCCGTGCTGGAAAGCCGCGCCCAGCAGATCCAGGATCCGATGCTCAAACAACCGGTCAAGGATTTCTTCCGCGAGCTCATGCGCCTTTCCCGCCAGGAACAGCAGCGCTATCTCGACCAGATGAGCACCTCGCAGCAGGTTGCCTACAGCGGCGTACCCGGCGCGTTCGGCGAGAGCGCCGTCGTAGGCTTCTTCGGCGAGGACTGCGATCGCATCCATTTCAAAACGTTTGACGAGGTCTTCGCCGCCGTCGCCGATGGGCATGCCAAATACGGCGTCGTTCCGGTAGAAAACTCCTCTTCCGGCTCCATCAATACCGTTTACGACCTGATGGGCCAGTACGCGCTCAACATTGTCGGCGAACAGCTGGTGCGCGTGGAACACTGCCTGTTGGGCATACCGGGCGCCAAGCTTGAGGATATCAAAACCGTATACAGCCATGAGCAGGGCTTTGCCCAGTGTCCGGCCTTCCTTGGCGAGCATCCGGATTGGATCACCACGCCCTATTTCAATACCGCTATCGCCGCCAAGCACGTTGCCGAGCTGGGCGAAAAGCAAAATGCCGCCATTGCCTCGCGCCTGGCAGCCCGGCATTATGGGCTGGAGATTCTTGCACCGGATATCCACACCTTCAGCGGCAATCACACGCGCTTTATCATCGTATCGGGCAGCCCCACGCCTATCGGCGCGCCGGACAAGGCGACCATCACCTTCTCCGTTCGCCATGAGCGCGGCACGCTCATGCGCGCCCTGTCTTCCTTTGTCGCCATGGGCATGAACCTGACGCACATCGAATCTCGCCCGCTTCGGGGCAGCAATTGGGAATACTGCTTCTACGTCGATCTGACCGGCAACGTCAGCGAAAGCAACCTGACCATCCTCATGGAAGCACTGGATAAGGACTGCGAAAACTGCCGCATTCTGGGCGCATACAAGGCAGCAAAGGAGTAAAGCTATGGACAGGCACATTTTCCTCATCGGCATGATGGGCTGCGGCAAGAGTACCCTGGGCAGGCTGCTTGCAGATCATATCGGCTGCAGCTTTGCGGATCTGGACGAGGAGATCGTCCGCTACGAAGAGCGCTCCATCCCCGAGATCTTTGCGGCAGAGGGCGACGCAGGCTTCCGCCTGTGCGAAACAGCCGCGCTGGAATGCATACTCGACGAGGCGCCCTGCGTTGTCGCTACGGGCGGCGGCATCGTCACCCGCGAGGAAAACATCCGCCTCATGCGCAGGCATGGCCTGGTCATCTGGCTCAATCGTCCGCTGGAAGACATGATCGCGACCGTCCGCCAGGACACGCGTCCCAATCTCGCCGGCGACAAGGAAGAGCGCATGCGCACGCTCTTTTCCGATCGAGAACCGCATTACAAAAAGGCTGCGCACATCATCTTTGACAACAGCCCACCGCCCGAAAAGAGCGCCGCGCTGCTGCATGCCATGCTGAAAGCGTATATACGCTGACCCATACATCGCAAAAAGGGGATGCCATGCGGCATCCCCTTTTCGCTGAGAAATAAGAAAGAAGAAAGTGTAATTTCGCATCATTTGTCGGCATGCATTCTGCCGCGTCCTGATCCAATACAGACAGTTTACCAGCTTATTTTGTCATTTTTGTGTTTTTTCTTGTTCTTTTCTTTGATACCCGCTTTCGGCAATCCCACATAAAAAGACAGAAAAAGACGCCTTGCACTCAAGGCGTCTTTTCGTATTCAGTGATGGCGGAAGCGCGTCTTCTTCGGCGGATGATGCAGGTGTACATGGCTGAACGCCTCGCGCGCATGCAGCTTCATGCCCCGATAGCGCTCGGGCCACATCTGCATCCAGCCGCGCGGGAAGAAATAGGTGATCAGCAGCGCCAGCAGCACGCCCACCGCCGTATCAAACACGCGGTTCATCGCGTAGTCGATATATGTCGCCGCCGGCGTATTGAACAGCAGAATGCACAGCACAACGCCGCCCGGCTGTACGCCGCCCACCCAGAAGGACTGGCATGCCATGATCAGAATGATCGTACCGACAAAGACCAGCGGCACCAGCAGCAGCGTATGGTGGCCATCCGGCACAAAGACCAGATACAGCTTGAACAGCAATACGCCCACCACGCCGCCGATAATCGTGCCGAACAGACGGTTTCCGCCGTTTTTGCGCGCATCCTCCAGGTTATAGCCCATACCGAAGATCACACCGATGCAGGCAAAGGCCGGGCTTCTGCCCACGAAGTAATAGATCATTGCGCAAAGCGCCGTTGCCAGCGCCGTCTTGAACGTGCGCATGCCCACGCCATGGATTCTCAGGGGTTCCATTGGAATATGCCTCCCATTGTCTTATGTAAACGTTGCATCAAAGCGCGCCCTTTGCCTGCGGTGCTTCCATGCCCAGCTCTTCATAGGCGCGATCGATCACCGCATTCCAGGTAGATACAATTTCCGGACGCTCGGGCGCCTTACAGCTGGTGCACGGCTCCAGTTCCGTATGCGGATAGCGCGCCAGCGTACCGTATCTGATGGGCGTAAGCGGCAGATATTTGCTGCGCACGCTCTGGCAGTTCTGATCGGTATGGTACTTCGCGCCGCCGTCAGGGTTGTAGTACATGCTTGCGTTCAGGTCTGTTTCCGGCAGTTTGCGTCCGTCGTCGTCCCATACGATGAGCTTAATATTCTTCTCGTAGCGCAGGTTGTTCCAGATCCACGAGTGATTGTAGCCGTCCTCGTTCTCCCTGCGCTGCACGCGGATACAGCCATGGGATGCACGGGAGCCCAGCGCGCTCTCGCATACGCTGAAATCGCCCGAACCATCGGCATACACGCCGACATTTTCGCCGCGATACACGGCCGGCACCATATGCAGCAGGTCGCCGCCATTGAATCGGATTGCCTGGTCGCACCACAGATTGCCGGACCAGAAGCCGCCCGTCGGGCTGATGAGCAGGAACTCACCGGAGGCCGTCTCACAGAAGCCCTCGTTATCGCCCTTGGTCGTGCCGGTGGAAATCAGCAGCTCGGTCAGAAGCCTGCCCTCTTTATACAGATACAGGCGCTGCGTGCGCTTGTCGATAATCATGCCCCACGTGCTGTTGGGCGTGACGGTCTTGAGCCTGCCGGGGCGTACCCAACCCTCCTCCAGCTCGTCATAGTCGTTATAGGCCTGGATCTTGCTCCATCCGTCCTGTTCATCCAGCAGCCGGACCGCCACAGACTCGCCGTAGAAAAAACCGCGGTGTTCCGCGGTCGTTTTCCGCTTTCCGTTCGGGCCGTCGGAAAGATACACCTTTTCTTTCTGATCAACGTTGAGCACGGTGATATCCGCCATCAGGCGGCTCCACGCCGTTTCCTCGTCATACGGATCAAACTCCCCGAACCAATCGGCCGCAATCGCTTTCTTGGCCGTTTCCAGCATCGCCTGCGCTTCGGCTTCGGCTTTTTCCCTCGCCTTTTCCTCCGCCTCGGCCTGCATATCTTCAATCTCTTTGGCAATGGTTTCCAGCGTCTGCTTGTCAGCCACGCCGTTGACAGTCAGGCCGCGCTTTTTCTGGTAGTTTTTGGTTGCCGTTTCGGTACCCTTGCCAAACTTGCCCGCCGGCTCGTCGTCGTAGAAGCCCAGCTGGATCAGATCCTTCTGAAACGCCACGACCTCGCCGCCGCTGGATCCCATCGCAAGCTCCGTGCCCACAAGCCCGCTTTCGCGCACGCCGTAGCCGCGGATGGACGGATCATCCAGCCGATAGACATAGCGGCGCACCTCCGTTGGCGTGGGGCCGATCACATGATTATTGCCCTCGATGGTATGCACCAGATACGTTCCATCCGTATCCTGCGTCACAAACTCGACAACGCCCACGTGATCCAGGCGGTTATACTTATACCATTCGATGTAGATCAGATCGCCGCGCTGGGGAATATACGGTCTGTCGGCCACCGCCACGCCGTCGCTCAGGTAAAACTGACCTTCCTCACCGCGCAGGCCGCCGTTTACGGTAATGTAGCGTCCGCGTTCCTTGAACCACTGCGCGCCCGCTTCGCAGCTGGTCTGCAGCGGATAGTCGCTGCCCAGCATACTCGTACCATATACCTCGTCCGCGCGCGCGACGCACCAGGAGACGAACTCCGAGCACCACTCGCCATAGGCCTTGCCGCCCCATTCGCCGTATTTGCTGTAGCCGCCCTTGGTCGCGGTATAGCCCAGCTCACTCACTGCAGCGTTGAGGAGCATTTCTGCCTGCTCGTCCGCCAGCGCGCATGCGCCCGCCAGCAGCACAAGAGACAAAAGAAGCGCCAGAATGCTTTTCATGAAATGATTCCTTTCAGCCGTTTATCCATAAGACGCGTAAGCGCGTCGTTTTCTTCCCGGTTTACAAGGGGTACGCCGGGGATTTCATCCCCGGACCCCTGACCAGGGACATTGTCCCTGGTCCCTTCTTCGCTTCGCGGCGGCTTGAAGCCGCTCCATAGAGGCGGATATTATCCTCCCGCCTTACAGGCAGATCTCTTCTTCCCGCGCCCAGATTTCCTCGCCAAAGCCGCGCCAGGGCATCTTGTCCTTCTGCGGCAGCACGGTAAAATGCATCTCCTCTTTTTTCGTAGGATGCACAAGCCCCAGATGTGCGCCCCACAGCGCGATCTGTTCGCCGGGCTTTCCGTTTCCGTAGCGCGCATCGCCCCAGATCGGATAGCCCGAATGGGACGTCTGCACGCGAATCTGATGCGAGCGGCCGGTAAAGAGCTTCACCCGAATAAGCGACAATCCGCCGCTCTCGCCCGCCTTCCGGTAACAGAGCTTTGCATCCTTTGCGCCGGGCGTGTCCGCGCTCACCGCGCGTACGGTGTTCGTTCGCTCGTCCTTCAGCAGATAATCATTAAGCTCCGCCGCTTCCGGCGTACTGCCGCGCACGGCAGCGACATACTGGCGCGCCAGTGTTTTCTTCCGCACCTGCTCGCTCAGCCTGTCCGCCGCCTTGCTCGTTCGCGCAAGCACGACCAGACCGCCTACCGGACGATCCAGCCTGTGCACAAGGCCCAGATACACCGCGCCCGGCTTTTGGTATTTTTCTGCGATATACTGTTTCATCACAGAATGCAGGTCGGCATCGCCGGAGGCGTCCGCCTGCGTAGGCATGTTCGGGGGCTTGACGACCACAAGGAGATGGTTGTCCTCGTAGACGATCCCGACGCCGTGATACATTTCCATAGGTCCTCCTCGGGAGAACGTCAGGGCTGCCGCCCTGAACCCTTCTTCGCTTCGCAGCGGATTCAAGCAGCCATATAACCCTTCCCCCCATGAGGAAGGTGGCAGCCCAGCGGACTAACGGATGAGGTTCCCGGCCGTTGCCGGATTGCTCACTTCTTTTCCCATCTTCCGCTCGTGCCGCAGGGCAGCACGCCGCCGGCGGAAACCGGCAGGCACAGTTCGTCCGCCATGACCTTTCCGCCAAAGCGCGAGGTCACGCACATATCGACCATGTTGCCCAGCACACTCGCCTGGAAGCCCGTTGTATAGCCGTTGAGCAGGAAGAACAGCGGATCCTCGCACAGCGCCTCGCTCGCCGCCTTCACCAAGCCATACAGCTCGTTCTCCAGCTTCCATACCTCGCCGCCCGGACCGCGGCCGTAGCTGGGCGGATCCATCAGGATGCCGTCGTAGAAGTGGCCGCGTCTCGCCTCGCGCTGCACAAACTTGAGCGCATCGTCCACGATCCAGCGCGTGCTCTCCTCCGGCAGGCGGGACAGCTCGCGATTCTCCCGCGCCCACTGCACCATGCCCTTCGCTGCGTCGCAGTGGCAAACCTGCGCGCCCGCCGCCGCGCACGCCATCGTCGCGCCGCCGGTATAAGCAAAGAGATTGAGCACCTTCACGTCGCGGCCTTCGGCCTTGCGGGCCTTGACCAGCGCGTTCATCCAATCCCAGTTGGCCGCCTGCTCCGGGAACAGGCCCGTATGCTTGAAGCCCGTAGGACGGACGTAGAACTTGAGCGCATCACCGTTGCAATTGTAGTTGATCTCCCAGCGGTCGGGCAGCTTCTGGAAGAACTCCCAGCTGCCGCCGCCTTTCTCGCTGCGGTGATAGTGCGCCTGCGCCTTGCGCCACAGGCCCTGATCGCGCGCCGGCCAGATGGCCTGCGGATCCGGGCGGCGCAGATACACATCGCCCCAGCGCTCCAGCTTCTCGCCCGCGCCGCAGTCGAGTACCTCATAGTCCTGCCACTTATCTGCAATAAACATCGTTTACCTCGCAAACAAAATTCTCTCTGAAGCATGGAGCCTTGCCCCAAACCCCACCACAGGGCTTTCCGGTCGCCCTTTGGAAACCTTTGGGCCACAAGAAAGAAGTAACTAGACCTTCCCTCTGGGGAAGGTGCCCGAAGGGCGGATGAGGTCCCCGCCCACAGGCGATCACCTCTTAGAAAAACCGCTTCAGCTTTTCCTTCTGCGCTTCCATCATATCAGAAAGCACGCCTTCTGTATAGAGCAAATCGATTCCCGTAAGCGCCGGATCGATCTCCATCGCCTCGCGCAGCGCCACACGGCTGCCCGTGGCCGCCGCCTCAGCATAGAGCACGTTGCATAGGCTCAGCTGGCCCATCAGGTCGTGCAGCTCCACCGGCAATTCCACCGGTATGCCGCGCACCTTTCCATGCTCGATCACCGCCGGGCATTCCACAAACCTGCCCGGCGCCACGCCCTCCACCGCGCCGTCGCACGGCATATTGAGGTTATTCACCTGGCAATCCTTTTCACCCCACAGCGCGCGCAGGATCTCCACCGGGCGCGCCGTCTGCAGGCCGCTCGTACGGATCTGACCCCAGGCCTTCGCACCCTCGGGCGAGAGCGGACCATGCACGGTCAGCAGCGCCAGATTGCGCTTGCGCAGCTCGTAATCCGCAAGGCCCACGCCGGAAAGCAGCACGGTCTTCTTCGGGCTGACTTCCGTATCGCCCAGCAGTTCATAGAGCATCACGCGCTCGCCCGCCGGGATCGCGCCGTACCAGTCGATATACTGGGCGGAAAGTTCCTCGCGGCTGTCCTCCTGCATTTCCTTCATGCAGCGCGGAATCAGGTCAATCCCTTTCTTCCTGTCGCCAAGGCGCGTCACCCACGCAAAGTTGTTCAAGCCGGCGCATTCGGTATCCAGATCTTCTTCCCTGACGTCCAGATACAGCGCCAGGCGCTTTGCCGTCTGCTCCGTCACGCCGCTCACACCCAGCGTGCGTACGCCGCAAAAGCGCTGCGCACACTCGCATGCGCGCGCAAGCTGCACACCGCCAAAGCCGCTGTCGCAGAGAATCAGCGGCGCATCCGGGCATTCCTCGCTCATCTGCGTCGCCAGATCCGTGATGAAGTCCAGCACGCGCATGGTCTGCATCGCGCCGCCGATACCGCCGCGCAGGCGCGCCTGTTTATACAGGCCCACGTCCTCCAGCGCCTTTTGGTCCATCTTCCAGGCTTCCTCATCCAGGAAATCCGCGCAGAAGATGACTGCGTCGGCGCTGAATGTCGCCTTGCTCAGCTGCGTCGTGTAGTAGAACCTTGCCTCGCAGCCAAAGCCGCGTGCCAGAGCCTGCGCACCGCGGGCAGACAGCTCCGCCATGTCCAGGTCAGAATCTACCATCCATACCTCGACCGCCTCGCGCCGGCGCACAAAGAGATCTTCAAAAATGGCGGGGGCAAAGTGATACGAGCCCGCGCCGGCAATCACAATCTTTTTCATCTTATCCCGATTGTCCTGTCATAAATCCAATGCCGGGGAAACGTATTCCCCGGCATCGGAAGTAAAGTTGAATGAATTACGCCTTCTTGACGGACAGGGTCGCAGCAACGCCGTTGATGCTCCAGTCCTTCACATAAGCGCCCTCGGCAGCCTCGCCCAGAACGACCTCCAGCGCAAGCACGCCATTCTTGATGGACTCAACGTTGCCTTCCACGATCGCAGCAAGCTTCTCATCGTCGGTCTTGACCGTCACGAGGATGCGGTCGGTCACCTCGAATCCGGCTTCCTTGCGCATAGTCTGCAGCTTGGAGACGACCTCGCGGGCAAAGCCCTCGGCAATCAGCGCTTCGGTGAGGTTGGTATCGATCGCCACCGTCACGTCGCGATCAGTCGCCACCACGTAGCCCGGCTTCTTCATCGGGCTGGTGAGCACGTCGTCCTTCTCCAGCTCCACCTGCGTGCCGTCCAGGTCGAAGGTCAGCAGGTTGCCGGCTTCAAAGTTCTTCACGACCTCGTTGCCGTCCAGCGTATTGAGCTTCTCGCCAATGGCCTTGAGCAGCTTGCCGTACTTCTTGCCCAGGGTGCGCATCTGCGGCTTGAGCTGATAGGTCATGAACGCGGTGGTGTCGTCGGTGAATTCGACGGCCTTCACGTTCAGTTCGTCGGCAGCCAGCGCGCACAGATCTTGCGGCAGGGTGACGCCGGAAACGATCATCTTGCTCAGCGGCTGGCGAACCTTCATGCCGCTCTCGGCGCGAGCGCCTCGGGCCTGCATGACCACGCGCAGCAGCGCCTTCATGTCCTCTTCCAGCTGCGGGTTGATCATCGCTTCGTCGCAGACCGGGAAGTCGGTCAGGTGCACGGAGATCGCAGCATCCGGATTCACAGAGCACACCAGATTGCGGTACATGTTCTCAGCCATGAACGGCGTGAACGGCGCGGTCAGGCGGGCCATGGTCTCCAGGATATGATAGAGCGTAGCAAACGCGGCTTCCTTGTCGCCGGCCATGCCCTTGCCCCAGAAGCGCTCACGGCTGCGGCGGACATACCAGTTGGACAGATCGTCCACGAAATCCACCATCTCACGGGAGGCCTCGGTGATGCGGTAGTTCTCCAGATGGTTGTCCACGTTCTTGATGAGCGTATTCAGGCGGGAGAGCGCCCACTTGTCCATCAGGCTCAGCTCGACCTTGTCCAGCGGATGGGCCTTCGGATCGAACTGATCGATCTCGGCATAGAGGATGAAGAACGCATAGGTGTTCCACAGGGTACCCATGTACTTGCGCTGGCTTTCCTCGATCGCTTTGGCGTGGAAGCGCTTGGGCAGCCACGGCGCGGCGTTGTTGTAGAAGAACCAGCGGACGGCGTCGGCGCCCTGCGCATTGAGGACGTCCCACGGATTGACCGTGTTGCCCTTGTGCTTGCTCATTTTCTGGCCGTCCTTGTCCTGCACGTGGCCCATGACCACGCAGTTCTCGAACGGGTTGGTGTCAAACAGGCAGGTGGAGATCGCCAGCAGCGTGTAGAACCAGCCGCGGGTCTGGTCGATCGCCTCGGAGATGAAGTTCGCCGGGAAGCGGCGCTCAAACTTCTCCTTGTTCTCAAAGGGATAATGCCACTGGGCAAACGGCATGGAGCCGGAGTCATACCAGCAGTCGATGACTTCCTTCTCGCGGATCATTTCGCCGCCGCACTCCGGGCACTTGAGGGTGACCTCGTCGATGTAGGGACGATGCAGCTCGATCTCGCCGATCTCCTTGGTCACCATCTCGCGCAGCTCCTGCTTGGAGCCCACGACGTGGATGTGGCCGCATTCGCAGGTCCACACCGGCAGCGGGGTTCCCCAGTAGCGCTCACGGGAGAGGCCCCAGTCGATGACGTTCTCCAGGAAGTTGCCCATGCGGCCTTCCTTGATGTTGTCCGGCATCCAGTTGACGGCGCGGTTGTTCTTCATGAGCTGATCGCGCACGGCGGTCATCTTGATGAACCAGCTCTGGCGGGCGTAGTAGATCAGCGGGGTATCGCGGCGCCAGCAGAACGGATAATCATGCGCAAACGGCACGGCGGCAAACAGCAGGCCGCGCGCCTTGAGGTCTTCCAGCACCAGCGCGTCCACGTCCTTGACGAACACGCCCGGCCACTTGGTCTCCTCGGTCATGCAGCCCTGCGCATCGACGAAGTTGACAAACGGCACGTCGTTCTCGCGGCAAACGCGGTAGTCATCCTCGCCGTAGGCCGGCGCGATGTGGACGATGCCGGTACCGTCGCTCATGGTGACGTACTCGTCGCACACGACAAACCAGGCCTT
>JAFQIF010000041.1 GCA_017397695.1 Clostridia bacterium | reverse complement strand
TCATTCTTGGCAAGAAGAATCTCGTTTCCGCAGACAATGCGATAACAACAAGAAATCTCCAATGCAAGCATACTGCGTTCAACCTCTGCAGTCACGAGCTTTCCATGCTCATCTCGAATAACACCTTGGCATTTGATGAGGTTTCCCAAACTAAGGCAAAGCGCATCCGCAGACCTTGTCACCGAGTATAGTGGAACATCAATCAGCACTCCGAGTTCCTGATTCAAAATGTCTATTTGTTTTTTATCCATTACTTAACTCCTTTATCGTTGAAACCATTCTCTTGCGAACTGAAGTATTTCCTGATATCCCATATTTTGACCATGAATTAAGTCGTGCAATTCTCTCTGCTGTTTTGGAGAAAGTTTTAATCTGCGTGCAATATCATTTGTTTGACTGTTTTGTGCTTGGTTATTCCTCGGCGTACCACGGTGCTGCTTGCCACTTCCTCCGCCCCGAGTACCACGAAAGCCACCGCCAGAACCTCCGCCCATCAGATCGCCGCCTTTCGAACGGTTTTCTGATAGTTTTCAATGAGAAAAACGGGAATTCCGCAAGTTTGCACTTCATCAAAGACCGCCTTGGGCGCAGAACTGTAAGCAACAATGGCGGAAGGCTGAAGTACTGCCAACATTTCAAGCAAGCCTTTTTTGAAATACAGCCTGTCAAGAGGCTTACGAATGCAACCGCAAGTACTTACCGCCACTACGCTATTACGCGGAATACCCTCAAACGCGAAAGAATATGTTCTCTCGTCACTCCAACGAATGTTAGGAATGATGGGAATATTGTTTTTCTGCATCCAGAATGCTATTGCGCGATTGCGGTAGGTATTCCAGATTTGCATCGCCAATGGCATTTCTCTATAGAGACTATAATCAGGCGTAATAACACCTTGAAAAGACTGCAATGCCGACAAATACCTTTCAGGTGTTCGCCAAAGGCATTCAAAGTTCCTGTCATGCGTATAAAAATGAATCCATTGATTTTTATTTCTGCTTCTTAATCCCTTTTCAAAAGGAATCGCCTGCTGCGTGGTATAGGTGCTTTTCTGTAAAATAGGAAACTCATACTGTGTACTAAATTTAGCACCGTCTACCATACTGGTATGAAATACATCATTCCAAGGAGTATTTTTTAATTCCTTTTTCACCTCGTATTTGCATGTTGTTTTTCCACACGAGATGCGTTATGATGGGTGTGCAGCGTCACATCATGACGCATATGTGGAAGAGAAATAATCTTCCCAAACGATCATTCCTGCGGCAACAGAGAATGATCATTTTTTATGCAATCAAATGCATCCCTCCTCAACTCATGATTATGTATGAGAATCATAATCCGAATCGAGAAACCTTACAAATCCGCAGTTCCAAAGGAGATATGATATAATGTAAAGCGAAGAATAAGGATATGTAAACACAACAATCAGATATACATATTCGCATTGTGCAAAACGACGAAAACCATGGAAATAACCTGTTTTTCCCGAGTCTGAGTTTATTAAGAAAGAATGTATTTATGCCTTTAATTCCACCAGCTCCAAATACTTATACACCGTCGGCCTACTCAGCCCGCATATCCTCGCCAGTTCGCTCACATTCATCTGTTTTGCAGCAAACGCAGGATAATGCTTGTAGAAGATCGCGGGAATATCGTCCTTCGTCGTAGGCTTGCGCCCCACCTTAACGCCCTTGCTCTGCGCATTCTTTACGCCAGAGCGAACCCGGGCGCGAATCATCTGAAGCTCAAGCTCCGAGAATACACCAGCCATCTTCATAAACACCGCCGACATGGGATCAATCTCTCCGTTCCGGCAGTCAATCGTGATGCTTCCCACGATCACCAATCTCAGCTTCTTATCCTTGATGACGTCTATGATCTCGCACAGCTGCTGTGTGCTCCTGCTCAGTCGGCTGACCTCAAGAGTGATGATCGTGTCGCCCTCAGTCGCCGCATCCAAGAGCATATGGAGATTCTTTTTGACCTTGGCGTCTCCATGCTCGTATTCAAAAATCACTTCGTCCGCGCCTGCGGCTTTCAGTTCGCGGATCTGCCTGTTGATGTCCTGCTTGTCCTCGTTCGTCGAGCAACGCGCATAGCCCCAATTCTTCATCGTCCTGACCTCCTATGTAAAAGAAAAGGTGGATCGCCGCAAATCGTTTCGTTTACCGAATTCTTTTACGCTTTTTCCGCGTTTTCTGCGGCGATCCAGCCCATGGTGACTGTATAAGCTTCCATTTGTTTTTGTTGCCAGCCTCCTGACCACCAAGAGGCTGGCATATGCATCATCCGAGGATCAGGCTCACGGCCTTCTCAGCCTTTCCTGCCGCACTCACGATGAACCGCTTGTCATCGCGCAGAACCTTGAGTCAGTTCTGCACATACGCCGCGCTGTTTCGGAAGCTGTTCGCCGTCTCAAGTCCCGCATGATTGACCAGCGCCGCCGCGCCGATCTCCGCAATCAATTCTTCCTTGCTGTATGCCTCAGAACCGAAGTATGCGGTCTTGCTCAGGCGATCTAAGCGGCTCGCGTGTCCTGTGCTGTCGTCAGTTCGTGAAACGCTGTGCTGTAATACTCAGCGGTCTCCGCGAACTGTGCCAAGAGTGGAAGCATGATGCTGTCTGTGGAAGGCTGATAATGATTCTCTTTTCTTTTTCTCTTTTTTTCACTCAGGAAGTCGCCCATGCCGCCTTAAATGGGCGGCTTTTATTCTGGAAAAGAAAAAGGCGAAGAACCGAACTTGGTCTTCGCCTTGGGATAATTACCGCTACTGGATCCACAGACAATAACTTGTCGATTCGTGCTCACGCACTCAGTTCTTTACTTTTTCAATCTTTCTGACTGCAATGCAAATGGTGATCGTGATGAGCATATCGGGCAGGGTGTTGCCTACGATGATATCCACATTCATCAGCAGCCTGTAGATCACAAAGCCGACAAGCCAGATGATCAGATTCTGCATGCTGAATGCACTGTCTTCCTTGCTCTGTTTCAGGATAAAGAAATCAGCGATCTGGATGGCGATCATCGGCGCAAAGACCGAGCCAATGAAGTACAGGAAGTCTGTGATGTCCGCAAGGGGCAAGGACACTGCTCCTATAATGCCCAGCACGGTTACGCCGACAGCAACCCACTTACTGCTGATTCTGGCGGAAAGCGATTCGCTGGAGACGCCTGCGGAATACGCATCAAGGAAGGTTGTCGTCACGGTAGAGAACACGATAATCAGAAGGCCAGCAACACCGAGGCCCGCCTTGACCATGATCTGTGCAATGTCGGATTCTCCGGTAAAGATGGCCGCACCCATACCGATTACATACATCCAGCAGCTGACGATGCCGTAGACGATTGCGCTGACAGCAGTGGCCTTTACAGGCTTCTTGGCTTCCCGGGTATAGTCGCTGATCAGCGGCAGCCAGGAAAGCGGCATGGCAACGGAAAGCTCAACGGCCGCGCCGAAGGTCATGCCTTCGCCAACCACATTCAGTGCGGTGCCTTTGCCAAAGATCACGAAGCTCAGTACGATCGTGAGAACGAACAGCGCGCCCATCGCCACGGTGTTCACCTTGCCAAGGTTCTGGATACCGATCATGATCCAGAGGATGATCAGCGCGCCGATGACGATACACCAGATCCAGTTTCCGATGGCGAGAATGCCGTTTACCGCCAGCGCGCCGTCATAGATCATGATGGCCGTCCAACCGATCAGCTGAATGATATTCAGCACAGTGAAGAGCAGCGCACCCTTACTGCCGAAGCTCATCTTTGCGGTTTCCATCGCACTTTTACGTACCGTACCGCCGATAAGACCAGCAAAGAAAAGCATGACACAGCCGATGATGTGACCGATGACGATGGCAAACAGACCCTTGGAAAAGCCGAGAGGTGCAAAGTAGGTGCCAGTTAAAATCTCCGCAATGGAAACCGCAGCGCCGAACCAGATCAATCCGTTTTCAAAGACGGATGTACGTTTTTCTGTCATATCACTCCGTCTCCTTCGCAAACGTGCCCGTCAGGTCAAAGGCATGATCCATCGGGCCGGAGCCCTGTCCCAGATCCAGCATAGCGGCAAGCGCGCCGGAGATATAGTCCTTGGCTCTACGGACGGAATCCGCAAGGCTGTAGCCCTTGGCGAGATTGGCAGCAATGGCGCTGGAGAGCGTGCAGCCCGTTCCGTGGGTGTTGGGGTTGTCGATGCGCTTTCCGGTAAACCACATAGATTCACCATTGGCAACCAGGAGATCGTTGGCGTCATTGATACTGTGACCGCCCTTAAGCAGCACGGCGCAATGGCAGTCGTCGCTGATCTTCTTCGCCGCCATGATCATATCGTCCTTGCTTTCAATGATCATTCCGGAAAGTACCTGTGCTTCCGGGATGTTCGGCGTGACGAGCGAAGCCAGCGGCAGCAGTTCTCGGGTCAGCGTCTGCACAGCGTCCGTCTTCATCAGCGCCGAGCCGCTGGTCGCCACCATAACGGGGTCTACCACGACGTTTTTTGCCTTGTTCGCCTTCAGCTTGCCCGCGATCACGCAGATCAGTTCTGAGGAGGATACCATGCCGATCTTGACGGCATCGGGAACAATATCCTCAAATACCGCGTCGATCTGCTGTCCGAGGAATTCGGGCGTGGATTCCTGAATTGCTCTTACGCCGGTTGTGTTCTGTGCCGTCAGCGCGGTGATCGCGCTCATGGCATAGACCCCATTCATGGTCATCGTTTTCAGATCGGCCTGAATACCGGCGCCTCCACTGCAGTCGCTGCCTGCAATGGTCAATGCTGTTTTCTTTTTCATGTTGCATGCTCCTTTCGTATGTCAGCATTGTTTTCTATCGCGGCATAAAGTGGTGCCCCCAATGTGCCGCCTGAAGCTGTCGGCCTATATGGCCGAAGCAAACTTCCAAAGTGGATCTATGTGGAAATAATCCGTCAGGTAAATATCTGCCGTCTCACAGATACAGCGCTGCATGCTTTCGTGAGCATCGCATACCGCTGCGACAATGAAGCCGTCATTCTTTGCGGTGCGGATGGCATGCCAGGCGTCCTCAACGACCACTGTGTTGCTGCGGTCTGTTTGAAGATGCTCCATCGCCTTGCGGAAGATCAATGGCTGATCTTTGCCGCTACCGACTTCCGTGCATGTGAAGATCTCAGAAAAGAAATGCCTCATTCCGCATCGTACAAGCGCCGCTTCTACCTGATAGCGATCTGTCGCTGTTGCAATGCACATGCGCACACCTTTTAGGGCGAGTTTCTCAAGAAAGGCAACCACACCCGGCTTTGGCTTTACTGTGTGAAAGTAGAAGCTCTCGACGGTTCGATTGATGCCGCTCATGATGTCTTCGATGGACAGAGGGATGCTATACTGCTCCTTGAGATAAGCGGCTGACTGGTATAGACTCATGGGCTTCAGTATACTTTGCAGTTCCTCCTGAGGTTCTTTTCCGATGGAGCGAAGGTAAGTTTCACCTGCGATATCCCATATGAACATAGAATCAAACAGTGTGCCATCAAAATCAAAAATCATTCCCTGAATCATATAGTTCTGTCCTTTACATGCAATGCTGAAGTGCTTCCGGCTGCATACAGCAGTGCAGCCGGAAGCAGAAATGGATCAAAGCTTATTCTTCATGGAGTTGAGGGTTCCGTTCTTCTGAAGGGCAAAGATAATCGCGCCTGCAATGATGGAGCCAACAACAGTCGAAATCAGGAAGGGAACGACATAGGCCGTAAAGCCAATGCTGGCAGAAGAGACGCCCATAAACGCAACGGCAATCGGATAGGCCAGCAGGCCGCCGATGATGCCGGTGCCGAATACTTCGCCGACCAGCGCAGGCAGCAGCTTCTTGCTATATTTCCAGACGAAGCCGCAGAGCAGAGAGCCGCACATGCTGCCGGGAAACGCCAGCAAGCTGCCGAGGCCAAAGAGGTTTCGGATCAGCGCGGCGAGAAAGCCCGCGCCGAAGGCATACCAAGGGCCAAGAAGAACGCCGCAGATGACGTTGACCATGTGCTGAACCGGGGAACATTTGCTGCCAAACACCGGGAAAGAGAACAGGCTGCCGACGACGGCAACAGCGGTAAGAAGTGCGGCCAGCGTCAGCCGCAGGGTACGATTGCGTTTCATTTGAGAATTCCTCCTATTCGTTATGGTTGAGGGCGGCAAAGCACCGGCATGCTGCCGGATTTGCATAGCAAAAACAGCCTCCCTCGCGGGAACAGCATGATACCAATTGATCTGCTGGTCGGTCGAGACTTGCTGGTCTCCTCTCACGCCGGAACACGGCTTCCCATCGCTGTTTTCTCATCGCAGGGCGCTCCCCCTCCGATGGGCTCATCCGAGCTTTGCCTGCCTCCCTTCGCTTGGATTCTCAAATGCTCAGGGCATGTCGAGTCACTTGGTCATCTGATTCACGATGCTGCGCAGATGGCGGCATTCCGCTTCAATATCGTCTGCGGCAAAGATGCCGGACACTACGGCGACGCCAGAGATGTCCGTTCCGGCGAGTTCAAGGATGTTATGCCTGTTGATGCCGCCGATGGCTACGACCGGAATCGTGACAGCATGGCAGATGGACCCAAGCAGTTCCTTGGTCATCGGCTTTGCGTTCAGCTTTGTGGACGAGCCAAATACAGCACCGCTGCCCAGATAATCCGCACCGGCTTTCTGCGCACGAATGGCTTGCGGGACAGTCTTCGCGGTAACACCCACGATCATGTCAGAGCCGAGGATACTGCGTACAGACGCTGCCTCCATATCATCCTGACCGACATGAACACCGTCCGCACCGCTGCGGCGGGCGATCTCCACATTGTCGTTAATCAGCAGCGGTACGCCATAACGATGGCAGAGCTTCGCCATATCAACAGCTTCGCGCAGGAAAGTTTCTTCATCCAGCGCCTTTTCCCGAAGCTGTACCAGCGTTGCTCCGCCAATCAAAGCCAGTTCTACCTGCTCGCAAAGCGTCTGTCCGCGCAGCCAACTGCGATCCGTCACCGCATAGAGGCGCATCATTTCTTTATTCAGTTTCATATTTTGCTCCCTTCTCCAAATCAACCGGAGTTAAGTTATAAATCGCATCAATGATATAATTTCGATAGCTTGCATTTCCGTCCAGAGGGCCAAGGCGCTTATAGGCAATCTCTCCACACAACCCCATAGAACATACAGCAGCCAGCGCCGCCTGTAATGGACGCTCTTGATTTGACGTGATATATGCACCAAGCAGGACAGATAGTTGACATCCAGAGCCAGTGACTGTTCGCATCATGGGATGACCATTATGGACACGATACGTCGTATTACCGTCTGTAACAATGTCAGTATCGCCAGTAACGATGACTACTGCACCTGTTTCCCGCGACAACAATCTGGCATTCTGAGCAACAACTCTCATTTCTGCTTCTTCTATATCAGCATCAACACCCCGATGCGCTGTTGTTCCGTAAGCAAGCGTTGCAATTTCGGTTGCGTTTGCACGAATAGCGGCAAAGCGAACGCTTTCAAGCAACTGATGTGCTGCTTTTCTTCTCATACCCGAGCTTCCAACTCCTACAGGATCAAGGATTATTGGATGCCCAAGTCTGTTCGCTTCCAAGCCCGCACGCAGCAGGGCTTCAATCTTGCGCGGATTCGGTGTTCCCATATTCAAAACCAGGCCGTCACACATTGCCGTAATCTCTTTGACCTCATCAGGATCATCCGCCATGATCGCCGAACCGCCGCATGCCAGCAGAATATTGGCACAATCATTTGCTGTTACATGATTGCTGATGCAATGAATCAGCGGTCTGCGCCGCCGATTTTGAGTAATAATCTCTCCAAGCATATTTTCCTCCAAAGAAATAAGCGCCCCCACTTTCGGGAACGCTTTGAAAATCAATCATTCCCTACGTTGGCATTATCCAAATCAGGTTAAAGGGTCGAAGTTGATAACTTCCTCTCAGCCTGTCAATACAAGCTCCCCCGATATAAAATTAAAAGGAGTACCACCTGTTGGGCGATACTCCGTAAAAAAGCATTTACACTTCTTCCTACGGCGGCATTACCCGCATCAGGTTAAAGGGTCGAAGTTGATAACTTCCTCTCAGCCTGTCAATACAAGCTCCCCTGTGTTTATTGATGTGTTTATTCTACACGAAACCATACTGAATTGCAATAGTTTTATTTTCTCTGTCTAAACCAAAAATCCCTATGATCTTTCTTCACTCTCCAATCCAAGGAATCTTGTAAAGCATTATAGAGAAAATGAAAATCATTTATGCTATTTGTTGAGTTGATGTGGGTAATACGCAGAGTTCTTATATGCTTCTCTATTTTTTACTTAAGTTCATGTAAGTTCGCATAATCCAATGTATTGTTGATGTAAACTCGTATAAGTTCACATAAGTTTGTATAAAATTTTGATCGTTGAACAAATCAACGTAAACCGAATCTATCTGCAGCCATCTGCATCTATCTAAGCAAAACAGAACTGAAAGTAAATGAAACTGAATGAAAACAACTACTTTTGCTTCCTTATTTCGTTCTGCTATTGCTTCAACTTATTCTCTGTATTATAATGATTGTACTGAAGTTTCAAGCGTATCAGTACGCTTCCGTGGTCTGCCTCAAGGGGATATGTAAGCCTAATTTACCCCATGGGGTTCAAGAGGCCGCGAGTTCGAACCTCACCACTCCGACCAGCAAAAACCCTTGATTTCATTAAAGAAATCGAGGTTTTTTCTTTTTATTGTATTCCAGAAGTTTAGAAACTCTAAACGCCTTGGGATGCTTTTTCAAAAATCGTGGGAACCCTTCCCTGAAAAAGCCCTGTAAAGGAGGTCTTCTCAAGGCCATGGCAGCCATCTGATTACGGGATACTAAAGACGCTAACGACAAACTGATTCTTATACTTCGTCACCCCTTATAAAAAGATTTTCGGTTATACGCGCTGTGGCAGGTTTCGGCGGATTTAAGACGAATATCATTCTCCATAGGCACACGGTGAAATGTATTCTCTATCAGAAAGAACCGTCACATATAAGAATCATGCACACCCCTGCCATGGCAAAGGAGGATTCTCATGATCTATTATGTTAATCATCTCGCTCCGCGTGAAGGCGACGGCAGCAAAGCGCGCCCCTTCAGAAGCATCAGCGAAGCCGCCTCGCTTGCCCTTCCGGGTGACGAGGTGATCGTCGCACCGGGTATTTACCGCGAATGTGTCAGCCCGAAAAACGGCGGTACAGAGGAACAGCGAATCGTCTACCGCAGCGAAGTGCCGCTCGGCGCCGTGATCACTGGCGCGCAGACCGTCACCGGATGGCAGCGTTTAGACAGCGGTCTGTGGACACTCAGTGTCGATAACGGCGTCTTCGGCAATTACAATCCGTATACCACGGAAGTCTTCGGCGACTGGTACTTCGCTCCGTCCGTGCGTCATGCCGGCGCGGTATACCTCAATGACCGCATGCTCTACGAAGCCGAATCGCTTGATGAGTGCATTGCGGGCAAAGTCTATGCGCCGTCCTGGGAACCGGAATACTCTGTGTACAAGTGGTTTTCCGTACAGGAAGACGGAAAGACGCGCATATATGCCAACTTCCAGCAGATTGATCCCAATACGCAGAAGACGGAGATTAACGTCCGCCGCCGCTGCTTCTTCCCCGAGGAGACGGGCAGAGGATACATCACCCTGAGCGGATTCAAAGTCGAAAAGGCCGCCACCACATGGGCGCCGCCCGCCGCCTTCCAGGATGGCATGGTCGGCCCGCACTGGAGCAAGGGCTGGATTATTGAAGACTGTGAAATCAGCAACAGCAAGTGCTGCGGCATCTCGCTGGGCAAGTATTATGATCCGGAAAACGATCATTACTTCACCACCCGGCATCTCAAGAGCCCGACGCAGATGGAGCGCGACGCCGTATGCCGCGGTCAGTATCACGGATGGCTCAAGGAAAAGGTCGGTTCGCACATTGTGCGCCGCTGCCATATCCACCATTGCGAGCAGACAGGCATCGTCGGACGCATGGGCGCAGTATTCTCGCTGATCGAAAATAACCACATCCATCATATCAACAACATGCAGGAACTGGGCGGTGCAGAGATTTCCGGCATCAAGCTGCATGCGGCCATCGATGTGGTTATCCGCCGCAACCATATTCACCACTGCACAATGGGCATCTGGTGCGACTGGGAGCCGCAGGGTACGCGCATTTCTCAGAATCTGCTCCACCACAACGAGCGTCCTGCCGGCTGCGCGTGGGCCGAGGGCGGCATGGAAAGCCAGGATATCTTTATTGAGGTCGGTCACGGCCCGACGCTCATCGACAACAATATCATGCTCTCCAAGGCATCTGTGCGTCTGGCTACGCAGGGCGTCGCCATGGTACACAATCTGGCCATGGGCCCGCTTACGTTTGTCGGCGATGGTACCACTTGGCGTTACACCCCTTACCACATCCGCCACCGCACCGAGGTTGCGGGCTTCATGACCATCCTGCATGGCGACAACCGCATCTACAACAACATTTTCATTCAGGGCTGGCCGGCAGACACACCAGTAGAACGCGGCGCGCCGCGTGAGCATGAGCGCTTGTCCGGCACCTGGTGCTTTGACGAGTATCCTGCCTATGACGAATGGATCGGCTGGTTTGATCTCGATGCTGCGCGCCCCGACATGGGCAAGCTCGAAAAATACCACTTCAGCCATCTGCCCGTATGGATCGACGGCAATGCCTATCTTGGCGGCGCAAAACCGTGGAAAAACGAGCAGCACTGTCTCGTCGATGATCACGCCGACGTTCGAATTGATATGATCGAGCAGGACGGCGCATATGCGCTTAAAACCAATCTGTTTGATTATCTGGGTAGCTTTGCCTCCGGTCTCATCCACAGCGACATTCTGGGCTGCGCCTTCGAGCCGGATCAGCGCTTTGAGGATCCGGATGGATCGTTCATCCTCTTTGACCGCGACTATTACGGCAACAAGCGTGGCGTAAGCGCTGTGCCCGGCCCGTTCGCCGGGAAAGAGAGCCTGGACAAGGCAGTCTGGTAAGCCAGCCCATACAGATTAAACCCGGCAGATCATATGATATATACTCCGCCCTGACGTCCTGATCAAAAACAGACTTGCTTTCATCACGAGAAGCAAGTCTGTTTCTATTATTCTTTTATCTGGTAGCGGTTACAGGCTGACCTCAATCTTCTCTTCCTTAATATGATGCTTTTCGGCATAGCCTGTGAGCATCAGCGTCAGCGCGCCGTCGCCTGTCACGTTGCAGGCAGTGCCGAAGGAATCCTGAATGGCAAAAATCGCCAGCAGCAGCGCAGTCCCCTCCGGACCAAAGCCCAGAATACTGGTCACAATACCAAGAGAAGCCATGACCGTACCGCCCGGAACGCCCGGCGCGCCGATAGCAAAGATCGCCAGCAGCGCACAGAACAGGATCATTGTGCCCACGGAGGGCAGCGCGCCGGTCAGAATCAGCGAAACGATCATGCAGAAGAAGGTCTCTGTCAACACAGAGCCGCACAGGTGGATATTGGCAAACAGCGGTACGCCAAAGTCCACCATATCCTTGCGCAGAACCTTCGATTTATGGGCGCACTGCAGCGCAACGGACAGCGTCGCCGCGGAGGACATGGTACCCACCGCCGTGATATACGCCGGAACATAGTGCCTGAACACTTCTTTCGGATTCCTGCCGGAATAAATGCCCGCAACCGTATAAAGCACCGCCATCCAGACAAAATGCCCGATGAGCACGACAACCACCGCCTTCAGGAAAATCGGAAGCTGCTCGGTGATGGTGCCCTCATACGCCAGACAGCAGAACGTGCACGCGATGAACAGCGGCAAAATCGGGATCACGATTCTGGATACGATCGCCAATACGATCTTCTGGAATTCATCCAGAAGCGAAATGACCGTCTTTGCCTTCGTCCACACGGCAGCCAGACCCATGAGCACAGAAAACGCCAGCGCGGACATGACGCTCATGATCTGCGGAATCTGCAAGGCAAACACGTCGGCAGGCAGTTCCTTCAGTGCGGCAGCTTCGCCTGCCGTATTCATGATCGGAATCAGCGCATAACCGGCAGCAGCAGACATCAGCGCCGCAAGCACCGAGGACGCATACGCCAGCACCAGCGCCACGCCCAGCATACGCGAAGCGCTTGAGCCGAGTTTGGTAATGGACGGCGCAATGAAGCCGATGACAATCAGCGGAACAATAAAGTTGATCAGCTGACCCATGATGTTCTTGATCGGAACGATCACAGTCATCACAGACTGAGGAACAAGCAGACCAACAATGGTGCCCACAAGAATGCCTAGCAGCAGTTTGCCAGGCAGGCTCTTAAAAAACTTCATATCATGCATTTCCTTTACAAATCACTATTCTTTCCGGCGTTCAGCCAACACAGGGCTGATTCGTCATAATCCGGATGATTTCCTTATCCGTTTCGCGCATGCCCACGCGTCCCAAGCGGCCGATATTGATGATCGTCGCCTCTACGCCCTTGGTCACAACGCCCTCGCCGCCATAGAACTGCTGTCCGTTCTGATACATGCACCAGCCCAGCAGGCCGGCATCGACGGCGGCAGCGATCTTCGCCGCACAGGAAGCCTTCGCACCGTCGCAGATCATGCCCGATACGATTGCCAGGCTGTTTACCAGCGTATGCGCCACATCCTCCAACCCGCCGCCGTTCAGATGTGCAATAGCTGCCGCTGCCGCGCAGCCAGCACTGACAGCGCCGCAATACGCGCTCAGCCGGCCAATGCCCGTCTTCAGGTGGATCGTCAGCAGATCGGACAGCAGCACCGCACGCACCATCGCCTCGTCGCCCACATCCAGATGCTTCGCATATACAATAACCGGTACAGACGCCGTAATCCCCTGATTGCCGCTGCCGGAAACAATGATCACCGGCATCTCGCAGCCGCTCATTCTTGCGTCCGAGCCCGCCGCAGCCATATACCTTGCGCGCGTCTTGACGTCGTCGCCATAATAATCGCGCAGCGTTTTACCGATATTGGCGCCCCATGGGTTTTTCATACCCTCTTGAGCAATGGCATAGTTATAGGCAATCTGCCGCTCCACCAGCGCAGACACATCCTGAAGATCGCATGTATCCGCAAAGTCAATCGCCGCCTGCACGGACATACAGCTGCGGTCCGTCAGGCCCTTCATCTCCGCCTTTTCGCTGACCTTGCCGCTGGAGAGAAGCGCCTCGCCGTTGCGCTCAATCAGCACGATGTTGGTGTGATAATCGGCAATGCGCAGACGAACCGAATCCTCCCCCGCACGCAGATTCACAATAATATCGAAAACAACGTCGCCTTCCGCCGGCTTCACGCGCACATCATGCTCTGCCAGATAGGCACGCATGGCGCGCTTGTCTTCCTCGGTCACCTCGCTGATAACCTCCAGGATCCTGTCCGCCCTGCCGGCAACAATGCCGGCGACAGCTGCAGCTTCAATGCCCTTGAGACCGCCCGTATTGGGCACCACAACGGATTTTACATTCTTGATGATGTTTCCGCTTGCTTCGATCAATACGCTCTCCGGCATTCTTCCCAGAACCTCGCGTGCTTTTGCCGCGCCGTAAGCAAGGGCAATCGGCTCTGTACAGCCCATGGCGGGAACAAGCTCCTCACGCAGGATCTGCACGAAATGATGATAGCGCGGATCTGTCTTCAGCATGCATCCCGTCCTCCAATCAGACAAAACCAGCGAACAACCGATATCTTCTTCGTCCGCTTTTCATCCATTATAGTATACCTTTTGTATTCTTGCAACGGCTTTCTCGCCGGCTCCAATTCACGCGCTTTAGAATTCTTTGCCGCAAGTGCATGTGCAAATCGTCCCGCGGGTACATTGTCAATTGACGAGCCGATTAAATGTTGATATACTGATCACAAACAAAGCCTGAAAAGGAGCGGTATTATGGCGAAGAACGTACAGGATGTCATGCGTCTCATCCAGGAACACGGCATCCGAATGATCGATTTTAAAATGGTGGACATCAGCGGACAGTACCGTCACGTCACCATTCCCGCAGAGAATTTCTCCGAAGACACCATGAAGAGCGGTATCGGCTTTGACGCTTCCAACTACGGTTATGCCGTGGTGGAAAAGAGCGACATGGTCTTCATCCCCGACCCGGACACCGCCGTCGTTGATCCCTTCTGCCAGATTCCCACGCTGTCCATGACCGGCAATGCGATGATCATCGACAACCCGGAAAACCGTCCGCTTAAGCAGTATCCGCGCAACATCGTGCTCGCCGCCGAGCAGTACATGAAGGACAGCGGCATCGCAGACACGATGCTGATCCTGCCGGAGTTCGAGTTCTATCTCTTTGATCAGGTTGGCTGGGAGGTTCAGCCCAATTCCATTTCCGTGCAGATGGACGCCAACAACTCCTACTGGAACAGCGCTGTGCAGGGCATGGGCGTGGTTGTGCCCAAGCAGAAGAATTATCACATCGCCAAGCCGTTTGACCAGGCCTACGAATGCCGCAGCGAAATGTGCATGCTCATGAAGGACATGGGCATTGAAATCAACTACCATCATCCGGAGGTCGCCGCTTCCGGCCAGTTCGAGATCGAGCCGCAGCTGGGCCAGATGTCCAAGATGGCCGATGCGACCATGATGATCAAGTACATCATCCACAACACCGCGCTCAAGTACGGCAAGAGCGCCACCTTCATGCCCAAGCCTATCTACGGCGAGGCCGGCAGCGGCATGCACGTGCATATGCAGCTGTTCAAGGACGGCGAACCGGTCTTCTCCGATGACAATGGTTATGCCCACCTGAGCGAAACTGCGCACTACTTCATGGGCGGCCTGCTCAAGCACATCGCCTCCCTGTGTGCGCTGACCAACCCGAGCACCAACTCCTTCAAGCGTCTGGTTCCGGGTTTCGAAGCGCCGGTCACCGTTGGCTACGCCACCTCCAACCGCAGCGCGGTCATCCGTATTCCTGCATATGCCAAGACTCCGGACAAGCGCCGCTTTGAGCTGCGCAATCCGGACGCCACCTGCAACCCGTATTTCTGCTACGCGGCGCTGCTGATGGCGGGTTTGGACGGTGTCAAGAACAAAATCGACCCGCATGCCAACGGCTGGGGCCCGTACGACATGAACCTCTATACCCTGCCCGAAGAAGAGAAGAAGAAACTCAAGGGGCTGCCCACCTCTTTGGAGCAGGCGCTGGATGCGCTGGAAGCGGATCACGATTACCTGACCGTCGGCGGCGTGTTCCCGGAGGAGCTCATCGTCAACTTCATCAAGGCCAAGCGCCAGGAATGCAGCCAGATGGCAGCAATTCCGCATCCTGCAGAATTCGACAAGTACTACAACCTGTAAATCACGCAAACCCGCCGAATCACCGGCGGGTTTGCCTTTGTTTTTCTTTCGATTCTGTTTTGCTTCCTGCCGTTCGCATGTCCTCGAGCAGCCTGTCACGCGTGCTCAGCAGATCGTATACGGCATCCTCGCTAAGCACGCCGCGCCGCAGGTCATCGGGCAGTTTTCCATCGCAGTCATCCCGGTAATCTGCCATCCACTGCGGCCCCGTATAATATGCCTCCAGCAGCGCGATATCCACATTAAGCGATTCAAACCGTTCAAGCGCATGCTCCAGATTCTTAAGCGCCTGCGCTGCGTCGTTCAGAATCCCCTCCATCTTCCGGATCCGCTCAATCTGCGTCATTCCTCTATCCCCTTTCACCCTCATTATCCTTATTGTAGCGCTTATTCACAATCATGACAAGATACGCATAAAAACGCTCCTGCAGGAAAAGCTGAGCATGGGGTGATTCCATGAATGAAACGAAACTCAAACCGCGCAGGCGGCGCGCCGATCCCGAAAAGACCGAGCGCCCTGTCCCGAGCGAAATCTATCCGGTGATCGAAGGCGATCTGGCACGGGACAACATCGAAAACGATCTGCCAGCCGCAGACCTGAACGAACTCTGATTTTCCCTCAGCGCAAAAGGAGCTGCATGCCAGGCATGCAGCTCCTTGATATTCTATTATAGCCTGACCACGCCCAGCGACTGCAGCAGCAGGAACATGAGCAGCACAGGCGCGACAACCTTGACCATTGCTACATAAAGCTTTTCGCGTCCAAAACGTTCGCCGTTGCGCGTCACTTCCTCGATGATGCTCTTGGGGCCCAGCACCCAGCCCACCAGCAGGCAAGTTGCAATCGCCACCACCGGCATCAGCACGAAATTGCTGATATAATCGAGCACGTCCAATACCTGACCCACACTTCCGTTGGGCAGCGTCAATTCAAAGTAGAGCACATTGTAGCCCAGGCAGACAACCAGCCCCATCACCAGCGCAAGCGCGCTGACGCTGAGGGTCGCCTTTGAACGATCCAGATGGAATTTATCCTGTACGCAGGAAACGATCGCCTCCATGATAGAGACCGAGGAGGTCAGCGCAGCAAAGGCAACCATCACGAAGAACACCGCGCCAACCACCTGGCCTACGATGCCCATCGCTTCAAAAATCTTCGGCAGGGAGATAAACATCAGGCTCGGTCCTGCGCTCATGCCCTCCGTACCCATAAAGGTAAACACAGCCGGCACAATCATCAGACCGGCAAGGAACGCAACTGCCGTATCAAAAATCTCAATCTGGTTGACAGACTTGACAACATTGGTTTCCTTCTGCACGTAGGAACCATAGGTGATCATGATACCCATCGCCACGGAAACGGAATAGAACAGCTGCCCCAGCGCATCCATGAGCACAACGAAGAACTTGCCCAGCGTCATACCGGAGAAGTCCGGAATCATGTACACCTTCAGACCCTCAAGGCCTGTTCGGGTCATACCCGCAGCATCCGTGTGCTTCAGCGTCAGAGAGAAGCAGCCAATGCCAATGATCAGCAGCAGCAGCGTAGGCATAAGGATGGTAGAAAGCCTTTCAATACCCTTGTCTACACCCTTGTACACAACAAAAAGCGTCGCTGCGAGGAAAACGATAAACCAGAAGATCGGCGACCACTGGCTGGTGATGAAACCGGTGAAGAAACCGTCTGCTGCTGCAGCGGAGCCGCCGCCCGTGACGAAAGCCGCCAGATAGCGCAGCACCCAGCCGCCGATCACGCAGTAATACGGCAGAATAATGACCGGAATCAGGCTCGCAATGGAACCTACCCAGGAAAACTTCTGATGCAGAACCCCATAGGCCACCAGCGGGCTCTTCCCCGTCTTGCGGCCAATGGTGATTTCCGTGGTCAGCAGCGTAAAACCGAATGTAAGCGCCAGCACCAGATAGCACAGCAGAAATACGCCGCCGCCATCCTTTGCAGCCAGATACGGAAAGCGCCAGATATTGCCAAGGCCCACCGCGCTGCCCGCAGCGGCGAGCACAAAACCGATCGAGCCGGAAAAGCTTCCCCTCTTTTGTTTGTTCTCCATGTCATTTCCTCCAGGATAAAACTAAGCAGCCTTGCGCCGCCGATAACCATACCCAACTAATATACCCCTCAAAAACCATTCTGACAACCCCTTTTGATGAATTTCAATACAGGATATGTCCAATTTTCTTCATCCTGTGTTCCTGTTTGCCTCTGCCAAATTCCCTCTGTACGATTGCTTGACTTACATAGCGCTCTGTGCTATACTTCTAATGATTATTGGGCTGTTTTGCTGTTTTGCAATGCAGTGAGAATCAAATATCAATCAGAATTGGAGATAGCGGTTATGGAGAGAATCAAGACGCTTGAGACCCGCAATATGTGCGAGAGCGCTAAGAACGGCGGCTGCGGCGAGTGCCAGACCTCTTGCCAGTCTGCCTGCAAGACCAGCTGCGGCGTGGCCAATCAGCAGTGCGAGAACAACAAGTAAGCAAAAAAGCTTGCCGCCCTCGGGCGGCACTTTTTATGCCAAATTCTCTCAGATACCATTTCGGAGGAACCTATGCTTCACCAGTATAAGCTCAATGGCTATAACATCGTTCTGGACACCTGCTCCGGCTCCGTGCATTCCGTAGACGACGTCGCCTACGACATCATCGCCATGTACGAAAGCGCATCTGCGGATGAAATCGTGCACGCCATGATGGACAAGTACGGCGACCGCAAGGATGTGACCGAGGAAGAAATCCGCCTGTGCATCGGCGATGTGGAAGCCCTCAAGAAGATGGGCAAGCTCTTCACGCCGGATACCTTCGCCCCCATGGCCGGCACGCTCAAGGAGCGCTCCGGCGACGTGGTCAAGGCGCTTTGCCTGCACGTGGCTCACACCTGCAACCTCAACTGTTCTTACTGCTTCGCCAGCCAGGGCAAGTACCACGGCGACCGTGCGCTGATGAGCTTCGAGGTCGGCAAGCGCGCGCTCGATTTCCTGATCGAGCATTCCGGTACGCGCCGCAACCTGGAGGTCGACTTCTTTGGCGGCGAGCCGCTGATGAACTGGGATGTGGTCAAGAATCTGGTCAAGTATGCCCGCAGCGTGGAGAAGGAGCATGGAAAGAACTTCCGCTTCACCCTGACGACCAACGGTGTGCTGATTGATGACGACGTGATTGAATTCTCCAATAAGGAGATGAGCAACGTCGTGCTCAGCCTGGATGGCCGCAAGGAAATCCACGACCGCCTGCGCGTGGACTACGCCGGCAACGGCAGCTATGACCGCATCGTACCCAAGTTCAAGCAGTTTGTTGAATCCCGCGGCGGAAAGAACTACTACATGCGCGGCACGTTCACCCATGCCAATCCGGACTTCACCAAGGACGTCTTCCACATGGCGGATATGGGCTTCACGGAGCTGAGCATGGAGCCTGTCGTCTGCGCCGAGGGCGACCCTGCCGGCCTGACGAGCGACGATATCGAAACCGTCAAGGATCAATACGAAGTACTGGCTAAGGAAATGCTCAAACGCCAGCAGGAAGGCCGTCCCTTCACCTTCTATCACTACATGCTCGACCTGACCGAAGGCCCGTGCATCTACAAGCGGATCTCTGGCTGCGGTTCCGGCACGGAATACATGGCCGTTACCCCATGGGGCGATCTGTATCCCTGCCATCAGTTCGTAGGTGAGGAAAGCTACAAGCTGGGCAACATCTGGGGCGGCGTGACCAATACGGCGCTGCGCGAGCAGTTCCGCGCGTGCAATGCGTATTCCCGCCCGGAATGCAAGGACTGCTGGGCCAAGCTCTACTGCTCCGGCGGCTGCGCGGCCAACGCCTATCACGCTACAGGCACCATTGCCGGCGTATATAAGCCGGGCTGCGAGCTCTTCAAGAAGCGCATCGAATGCGCGATCATGATGCGCGTCGCTGAAGATGCTGCAAAGAACAAGTAATTCTCCCTGTAGGAGGACGCTATGAACACGCCCATTGCGGACTTTGTGCGGCGCTACGCCGCATCCGATACGGCGAGGCTTCACATGCCCGGTCACAAAGGCCGGGCATTTCTTGGATGTGAAGCCTTTGACATCACCGAAATCTCCGGAGCCGATGCGCTTTACGAGGCGAACGGCATCATCGCGCAAAGCGAAGCAAATGCCTCGCAGCTTTTCGGCACAGCCAGTACGCTGTATTCCACGGAAGGTTCCAGCCAATGCATCCGGGCAATGCTCCACCTGTGCCTGACATGCAGGGGCAAAGGCACAAGGCCTGTGATTGTCGCCGCGCGCAACGTGCACAAGGCGTTTGTCTTCGCCTCCGCCCTTCTGGATTTTGAAATCGTCTGGCTCTGGCCCGAGGAAATGACGTCGTTGTGTGCCTGCGAGGTTTCGCCAGTGGCGCTCGCGCGTACGCTCGCTTCGCTGGATACGCCGCCTGCCGCGGTCTATATCACCAGTCCGGACTATCTGGGCGGCATGGCGGATATCGCCGCACTCTCTGGCGTCTGCCATGCACATGGCACGGTGCTGGCGGTGGACAATGCGCACGGCGCCTATCTGCGCTTCCTCTCCCCCAGCCTGCATCCCATGGACCTGGGCGCGGATATCTGCTGCGACTCGGCGCACAAAACACTGCCCGCGCTTACCGGCGGTGCGTATCTGCACATCGGCAAGGCTGCGCCCGCTTCCTTTGCCGCACAGGCCAAGCAGGCGATGGCGCTCTTCGGCTCCACCAGCCCCTCATATCTGACGCTGATGTCGCTGGACCTATGCAACGCTTATTTGGCAGACGATTACGCGCAGAGACTGTCACAGACGGTGCAGCGCATCGACATGCTCAGGGGCAGGCTTACGGCTAACGGCTGGCATGTGTTGGCCGGCGATCCGCTCAAACTGACGATCGACGCATGTGCTGCCGGCACGACTGGCACAGCGCTGGCACAGAGACTGCGCGAATCGGGCATCGAATGTGAATTTGCCGATCCGGAGACGCTGGTACTCATGCTCACGCCGGAAAACAGCGCAGAGGATCTGAGCAAGCTTGAATCTGCACTCGGAAGGAACGAGAATTCTCCACGTCCATGGCCCGAGCTGCCCACTGCAAAGGGCGAACGCGTGCTGTCGGTGCGGGAAGCGGTATTTTCGCCGCATGAATTGATTCCCGCGCACAAATCGCTCGACCGCATCTGCGGCGCGCCAACGGTCGCCTGCCCGCCGGCGATTCCCATTGCTGTATCGGGCGAAAGGATTACGCAAGAGGCGCTTGCGCTGTTTAAGCATTACGGCGTGAGCGAGGTGGATGCTGTAAAAGACTAATATCGTATTCGGGATATTTAGTTCACTAAGCAACATGAAGCCGCCGCGAAGCGAAGAAGGGTCAAGGGATGAAATCCCTTGTCAGGGGCTTGGGGATGAAATCCCC
>JAFQIF010000005.1 GCA_017397695.1 Clostridia bacterium | reverse complement strand
CTGCTGCAGCTCGGCGATCGAGCCGATCAGGTGGCGGTGGCCGCAGCTGCACTCCCAAATGGGCAGCGGGGTGCCCCAGTAGCGCTCGCGGGAGAGGCCCCAGTCGATGACGTTCTCCAGGAAGTTGCCCATGCGGCCTTCCTTGATGTTGTCCGGCAGCCAGTTAACGGCGCGGTTGTTGCGCATGAGCGCCTCGCGCACGGCGGTCATCTTGATGAACCAGCTCTGGCGGGCATAGTAGATCAGCGGGGTATCGCAGCGCCAGCAGAACGGATAGTCATGCGCGAACGGCACAGCGGCAAACAGCAGGCCGCGCTCCTTAAGATCGGCAAGCACCAGCGCGTCCACGTCCTTGACGAACACGCCCGGCCACTTGGTCTCGCTCGTCATGCAGCCCTGCGCATCGACGAAATTGACAAACGGCACATCGTTGTCGCGGCAGACGCGGTAGTCGTCCTCGCCGTAGGCCGGCGCGATGTGAACGATACCGGTACCGTCGCTCATGGTGACGTACTCGTCGCACACGACGAACCAGGCCTTCTTCTTGAGCTTGCCCACCGCAAAGTCAAACAGCGGCACATACTCCAGACCGCGCAGATCGCAGCCCGGCATCTCGGCGAGCACCTGAATCTCCTTATCCGGATAGATCGCCTCGATAAGCGCCTTGGCCATGATGATGGTCTGGCCGTCGACGATGAAGCGGCAGTAGGTGTCGTGTGGGTTCACGCACAGCGCGAGGTTGCTGGGCAGAGTCCACGGCGTGGTGGTCCAGGCCAGCAGGTAGGTATTCTCCTCGCCCTTGACCGCAAAGCGGACGTACGCAGAGGTCTCCTTTACGTTCTTGTAGCCCTGAGCGACCTCATGGCTGGAGAGCGCAGTGCCGCAGCGCGGGCAGTAGGGCACGATCTTGTGGCCCTTGTAGAGCAGGCCCTTCTTGTGGATCTCCTTGAGGGACCACCACTCGGACTCGATGTAGTTGTCCTCGTAGGTGACGTACGGATCTTCCATATCCGCCCAGAAGCCGACGCGCTCAGACATCTCTTCCCACTCGGTCTTGTACTTCCAGACGCTCTTTTTGCATTCCTTGATGAACGGCTCGATGCCGTAGCTCTCGATCTGCGGCTTGCCGTCCAGGCCCAGCAGCTTTTCAACCTCCAGCTCAACCGGCAGGCCATGGGTATCCCAGCCGGCCTTGCGCAGCACGTCAAAGCCCTTCATCGTGCGGTAGCGCGGAATCAGGTCCTTGATCGCGCGGGTTTCCACGTGGCCGATGTGCGGCTTGCCGTTGGCCGTGGGCGGGCCGTCGAAGAACGTGAACGCCGGCGCGCCCTTGCGCAGCTCGACACTCTTCTTAAATACGTCGTTGTCCCGCCAGAACTTGACAATCTCTTCCTCGCGGGCGACAAAGTTCATGTCGGTAGAAACCTTCTGATACATCCTCAATTCCTCCAAATCTCTTTTCCTCCGCAACCAAGCCTCCCTCTTGAGGGAGGTGTCAGCGCAGCTGACGGAAGGAGTAATATAAAAGCAGCCTTATCCCATTGGGACGAGGCTGCTCGCGGTACCACCCAAATTAGCGCCGGCATGCTGCCGGACCCGCTTCCGACGCACTCTCAGGAAACTCCTTCCTGATATAGACGAGGCTGGAAGCCAGCACCGGTATCTGCTGACACTCACTTCATTATGCCGTAACGTGGCCGATCCGTCCCCGCCTACATTGCTTCAGCAGGACCGCTGGACAGGTGATCCCTCGCCGCGCCTCCCGTCCGGAATTGCACCATCCTCCGGCTCTCTTTGCGCTCGTCGCGGCAGCGTCCTGTCTCATTCGCGTTTTGCAATATGCCAGATCATGATACCCTTTTTTCCCCGATTTGTAAAGGGTTTTTCAAAAATTTGTCCGCAGTGTGCCGTTCATCGCAGATTATCCGCTTCGATAAAATACGATCCGCTGCCCGTGCCGACGATCCGCCACTGGCTGTTGTATTCTCCGATAATGCGTACTGCCTGCCCTCCCTGCGTGTGCGCCACCGTGCCGCCTCCGCCGCGATAGGGCATCCGGCTGATCTCCACCCACTCGCTGTCTTTCAGCCGCGCCGCCGGCCGTGCATCCGGAACCTGCTCAATCGCCGCGCCGAAGGTGAGAAACGCCGTGCTGATATAGGCGTCCATATCCCCCGCGAATACCTTTGCCCAGCCGTCGTCCGTCATCTCCCGGATATGCAGGCGCGTGCCGCTGTACAGGCTGCCCACGCGCTCCGTCTTCGTAGACGGACCCTTGCGCAGGTTCACGCGTGTCGCCGGATCATCCGGACTGACCGCCGCGACGGGGTATTCCTTTTCCATGCGCTTCAGATCCGCAATGGACGTAGGAAGCTTTCCGTAGTTGATATTGTTCGCCTCGATAAAAAACTGATAAAACGTCGTGTATTCCTGCGTGCCTGTGTTCGTCGTCTCCAGCGCCTGAGCGCGGTCATGGCTCAGCTTCACGGTGAGCTTCCGCTCCGCATTTTCGTATGTGTATTCTCTCAGCTTCCACGGTTCTTCGTATTGCTGAACCTGCTCATACGCATATGTATACCTGTGGCTTTCCCGGTCATTAAATATGCGCACCACGCATCCCATTTCATCCTGTGCCGTCACTTCGGCGCTGTATCCGTCGGGAATCGGCATGCTGTTGCTGATGTGATCCCGCGCGATTCTGCCCGTAGCGCTGAGCAGATGCCCGTCGCTCAAGTCCGAATCGACCAGCATAAAACCCTCACCGTTTTCCAGCACGCATCCGGCTATGAAGCGCACGGGCTGCGCAAAGCCCACGTCGATCATCTGCCCCGGTACGTAGTCCGTCAGGGGTACACTCTGCGCCATTCCCCTGGAAATCAGCAAGCACAGCGCCAGCGCGATCATCGCAACTCTCTTTATCATCGTCATTCCTCCACCATCTTTGTATATCAGACGAATGATCGCTGGGATTTCTTTCCGCTTTTTCATTTTTCTCTTCTGTTTTGACACAGCAGCGTAAATGTGCTATCATATATTTAAGTGAACAGAGCATCCACGGTGTCCGGGGCTGATTGTCAGCGCCCGGATGAAAAGGGAAGCAGGTGGAAATCCTGCACGAACTCGTCGCTGTAAGGCGGGAGTTTTGCGCCAAGCATGTCACTGGGGGATTCCCCCGGGAAGACGGCGCAAAGCGTCGATCGCCAAGTCAGAAGACCTGCCATGGATGAAGCTAATCAGCCACGAGTCATTGGCTGAAAACATGCACGCCCATTCGGGAACGATGTTTTTGGCCTGCGCTTTTGCGCGGGCTTTTTGCGTTCTTCCTTTCCGAGCGGGGAGTATGGCAGCATCTCTGTCCTTGCACCATACTCCCACCGACCCAAGAAAGGATAAATTCCCATGCACAAGACCAAATCGAACCCCCTCAAGCGCGTGCTGGCCGCCGCGTGCCTCCTTCTGCTCGTTGCCGCGCTCGCAGCGGTATATGCCGTATTCAGCGAAAAACCCGTTTCCGGCAGCAAATCGATCACCATTTCCGTGATCAATTCCGCCGCGCAGGAAAAAACCTACCCCCTCCATACTGATGCGCAGTTCCTGCGCCAGGCAATGGACGAATGCGAAAGCCTCGCCTATTCCGGCACGGAAGGCCCCTACGGCGAAATGATCGACACCGTCAACGGCGAACGCGCCGACTATACGCTTGACGGCGCATACTGGAGCTTCAGCGTCAACGGCCAGTACTGCAATTACGGCATCGACCAGCAGCCTGTTGAGGACGGCGACGCATTCACGATCGCCTATACCCGATGAAGCGCTCCGCCGCGCAGGACGCGGCTACCGTAGGCATCATGATCGCCGTCATCGAGGTACTCAAACTCTTCATGCAGGGCCTGCCCAATATCGAGATGACCAGCTTTCTGATCATTCTCTTCACCCTGCGTTTTGGCCGTCTGGCTGTATATGCGGTTCCCGCTTTCATCCTCATCGAGGGTATGCTCTACGGCTTTGGCCTGTGGTGGGTCATGTACCTGTATGCCTGGCCGCTGCTCGCGCTGGTCGTGCGCGCGCTTTCCCACGCGGATTCGGCGTTTTTCTGGGCGTGCATTTCCGGTGCGTTCGGCCTGCTCTTCGGCCTGCTGTGCGCCATCCCCTATTTCTTCATCGGCTTTGCCGGCGGCGGACTGTCGCAGGGCTTTATACAGATGTTCTCCTGGTGGGTCGCCGGCATCCCCTTCGACCTCATCCATGGCGTGAGCAATTTCGTGATCATGCTTTCGCTCTACCGCCCGATTTCCAATCTGCTCAGGCACATGCCGCAGATCGCCCGATAACAGGAGGATGTATGACCGAGCCGTCCCACGCTTTTTTCTGCAATACTGCCTGTGCATACTATCCCTGCCATGAAGGCATTGAGGAGATCAACTGTCTGTTCTGCTTCTGTCCGCTGCACGCCATGGCGCATTGCCCCGGCACACCGAAATACATTGACGCAGGCGGAAAGCGCATCAAGGATTGCTCCGCCTGTACGTTTCCACACAGAGCAGAGAACTACGAAAAGATCATCGCCTGCCTGCAAGACCGCTGAATCTTCCGTTTTCCCTCGCCCGCGCACGCTGCTGCGCGGGCTTGTCTTTTTTTCCCTGCGGCGATATAATAATGCCATCAATCGCAACGGAGGTACTCATGCAGGATCTGTTCTCTTCCCACGACGCTGCGCTCAGCCCGCTCGCCGACCGCATGCGCCCGCGCACGCTCGACGAATTCATCGGACAGAGCCATATCGTCGGCGCAGGCCGTCTGCTTCGCCGCGCCATCGAGGCCGACCGCATGACCTCCTCCATCTTCTACGGCCCGCCCGGCTGCGGCAAGACGACGCTCGCCTCCATCATCGCAAACACCACGCATTCCGCCTTTGTGCAGCTCAATGCCGTCACCAGCGGCGTGGCCGACGTGCGCAAGGTGATCAAGGAGGCGCAGGACCGCCGCAGCCTCTACGGTCAGGCGACGTATCTTCTGCTGGATGAGTGTCACCGCTGGAGCAAATCACAGAGCGACTCCATCCTGCCCGCCATCGAGCGCGGCGTGGTGCGCTTCATCGGCTCTACAACGGAAAACCCGCTCGTCGCTATGACGCCCGCGATCGTGAGCCGGTGCCGCATCTTCCAGTTTGAGCCGCTGAAGGAATCCGACGTGCTCATGGCGATGCAGCGTGCGTTGTCCGACAGTGAGCGCGGCTTCGGCAGCAAAAACGTGATTCTGGACGCCGACGCTGCGCAGCACATCGCCCGCATCGCCAACGGCGATGTGCGAAGCGCTTTGGGCGCGCTGGAACTGGCCGTACTCACCACCGATCCGGATGACAGCGGCGCGATCCATGTCACGCTGCCCGTTGCGGAGGAATCCATTCAGAAGCCGGTCATCCGCTGCGACGAATCGCTGTATTATGACATGCTCTCCGCCTTCTGCAAAAGCCTGCGCGGCAGCGACGCCGACGCAGCGCTCTCATGGTTTGCCCGGCTGCTCTATGCCGGCGTAGATCCGCGGCTCATCGCCCGGCGCATTATCGCACATGCCAGCGAAGACGTGGGCCTGGCCAATCCGACAGCGATGCTCCAGGCCGTCGCTGCCGCGCAGGCGCTGGAGATGGTCGGCCTGCCGGAAGCGCGCCTCTCGCTGGCGCAGGCGATTATCGCCGTTTGCGAAAGCCCAAAATCCAACGCTGTGGTCATGGCGCTGGATCAATCCGTTGCCGATGCAGAAAAGGGCGGATTCGGCCCCGTACCGGTGCACCTGCGCGACACGCACTACAGCGGCCACGAGCGCATCGGCTCGGGCGCGCAGTACAAATATCCCCACGATTATCCGGGTCACTGGATTGCTCAGGAATACATGCCGCCCGAGGTCAAGGGCCGCCGCTATTATATTCCCTCCGAGCAGGGGCAGGAAGCCAAGCTGCGCGAGCGCAGGCGTCAGCGCGGGATGATCGATCCGCCGGACCGCGCTTGACAGGCGCGTACATTTGTCATATAATACCTCTGTCGCCCGAAGGCGGCCAAAGGAATGAAAGCAATGCCATGAAGGCAATCGGCCGGAGAACCGGCCTGTTGGCTCATGGCATTTTTTATGCGACTGCGAAAGGATTCCCGCTATGAAGAATAAACTCTCCGTCCGCCGCCTCACGCTCAGCGCCATGCTGCTGGCCGTGGGCATGCTGCTCCCCTTCCTCACCGGTCAGATTCAGCACATCGGCAACATGCTCTGCCCAATGCATCTGCCCGTCTTCATCTGTGGCATGATCTGCGGGCCCTGGTGGGGGCTGTGTGTGGGCGCCATTTTGCCTCTGCTTCGCAGCATGGTTTTCGGCATGCCGGTGCTCATGCCCGCCGCGCTGGCCATGGCTTTTGAGCTTGCGGCTTACGGGTTTATTTCCGGCTTCCTGCGCAGAAAGCTGCCCAAAACGCTGCCGATGCTCTTTGTTTCGCTGGTCAGCGCCATGCTGCTAGGGCGTATCGTCTGGGGGCTGGCGAGCGTGCCGGTCTACGGTCTGGCGAGCAAGGCTTTCTCCTGGCAGATTTTCATGACCAACGGGTTTGTAAGCGCCGTACCCGGTATCATCCTGCAGCTCATCGCCGTGCCCGCCGTGGTCGCCGCCCTGGAAAAGGCGCGTCTGGCAGATTGACGAATGCAAAAAAGGCTGTCTTCCTGAGGAAGACAGCCTTTTTGCGCATAAGGGATAGAAAGTTCATTGAGGAGTCTTGAAACCGCCGCGAACTAAAATATCCCTATCAACTATTCCTTCTCAATCTCCATCAGCGAGCTCTTCACCATCTTCGTCAGTGCCAAAAGCGCCAGCGCGTTGGGGATCACCATCAGGTAATTGAACGCATCCGTCAGTTCCCAAACCAGATCATTGCTCATCACCGTACCCAGGAAGATGAACGCCAGCGCGATCAGCGTGTATACGCGCGTCGCTGTCTTCTCATGCTTCTCGCCAAAGAGCCAGATCATGTTGATCTTGCCGAACATATTCCAGCTCAGGATCGTCGAGAATGCAAAGAACAGCAGACACACCGCGACAAACACCGCGCCAATTTTCGGTCCGAAGACCGTGCCAAACGCCGTCTGCGCCAGATTGGTCTTATCGATCACCGTGCTCGCAGCCGCAGCGCCCATCTCATGCAGCGGGCCGCCCGCGGTATAGAGCGTAGAGATGATCACCAGCGCGTTCAGCGTGAGCACGATAAAGGTGTCGATAAATACGCCAATCATCGCAACCATGCCCTGCTCATGCGGATGCGCCACATTGGCCTGCGCATGCGCATGCGGCGTGGAGCCCATGCCGGCCTCATTGGAAAACAGGCCGCGCTTGGCGCCCTGACTGATCGCGCTCTTGAGCGCAGCGCCAAACGCACCGCCGATAATCGCCTGCGGCTGGAAGGCATATTTGAAGATCATGCCAAACGTCGCAGGAATGTACTTCACACGCGCAATAAGCACGACAACGCCCGCCAGCAGAAATACCGCCGCCATAGCAGGCACCAGCTTTTCGCAGACGGCAGCCAGACGCTGCACGCCGCCCAAAAATATGAAGCCGCAGATCGCTACCAGCGCCGCGCCTACCAACCATGCCGGAATACCGAAGGCAGTTTCAAATGCGGAACCGATGGAGTTTGATTGTACCATACAGCCCATAAAGCCTAGCGCCATGATAATCGCCACAGCAAAGAATCCCGCAAAGAACCTGCCCAGCTTCCCCTTGAACGCTGCAGTAATGTAATACACCGGACCGCCAAGAATCTTCCCGTCGCGAACCACGCGCGTCTTCTGTGCCAGCGTCGCCTCGGCATAGACCGTCGCCATGCCCAGGAACGCGATCACCCACATCCAGAAAATCGCACCCGGGCCGCCGGTCAGGATCGCGCCGGACGCGCCGACGATATTGCCCGTGCCCACTTGCGCGGCGATCGCCGTGGCGAGCGCCTGAAACGAGCTCATGCCCTGCGCCTGCTTTTCTCCCCTAAACGAGAAGCTGCCAAACACCTTTTTCATGCCCTGCCTAAAATAGCGCAGCTGCACAAACCGCGTCTTCACGCTGTACCACAGGCCGACAACCACCAGCAGCACAACCAGCACATAGCTGGACAGATAGTTATTGATGCTTGCGACGATGGGATACAACACCGCTTCGATTGATGCCATCATGAAGTTTTTCTCCTTTTCGCGAAAACAAAAGAGCAGCCGACAATCGGCTGCCCCAGAAAAGAAAGCACATGGGCCGCGCAGGCACATACTGTCCCCACGATCCTTCTCTGTCCTTTTACCTGAGAGATTCGTCCAAGCCTGATCAATATCCGCTTCGTCCATTCAGGCACGCTTCATCAGCGTCCTTCGCCGGAAGCGAAACCGGCCGGATTTGCACCTTCGGTACTCCATTTAAGGAGCTTCTCCAGAGCCACATCCATTCTTAGTCCCTGTCCGTGATGCGGACACCTGAGAGTTTTACTCCTTCGGCGGGCTTGCGCCGCTTTCCTAAGAACTTCCATTGCAGTTTATGAAATTGCACAGCCATCACCATATCATGTCCATATCCGTTTGTCAATCGATGATATAAAGAAAACGTTCGGAAAATTAACCGAACGTTTTGTGAATCAATGGGTGATGGTATTGATGAAGTGTGTCTCTGTCTTGGAATACATGATGCGCTGCGCATGATACAAGCCGTAATAGCCCGAGAGCATATAGCTCACCGCCACAGTCGTCAGGTAATACGGCATGCCCGCGAAGCCGAAGAGCTCAAAGGAAATGAGCAGGGACGTGATCGGGCAGTTGGTTACGCCGCAGAACACGCCGATCATGCCGCACGCCGCAGAAAGCGGCACATCCAGCCCAAACAGCGGTGCAATCACGCAGCCCAGCGCCGCGCCGATGGTCAGCGACGGCACGATCTCGCCGCCCTTGAAACCCGCGCCGATGGTCAGCGCCGTAAAGATCATCTTGAGCAGGAAAGCAAGCGTCTGTGTCTCTCCCTCATGGAAGATATGCTCGATGATGCCCATGCCGCTGCCCAGATACATATCGCTGCCAAGCAGGCCGCACAGCACCAGGATCGCACAGCCGGATACGAAGATCTTGACGTAGGCGTTCTTAAGATGATGCGCCAGCAGGTGCTCCACCTGATGCATGATCATGCAGAACACGATGCTGCATACGCCAAAGAGCGCACCCATGAGCACAACCTTGAAAAAGAGCACCGGCGCCATCTCCGGCACTGCCGCCACCGGGAAAACCTCCGGCGGCATCCTCAGAAAATCCGCCACAAAATGCGCGATCATCGATGCGGTCACGCACGGCACCAGCGCGGAATAATGCATGATGCCGACGCTGATGACCTCCAGCGAGAACAGTGTCGCTGCCATCGGCGTGCCAAAGAGCGCCGAGAAGCCCGCGCTCATGCCGCACATGACGATGATGTGCTGATCGTTGGCACTGAGCTTCATCTTTTTGCCCATCCTGTTGGCGATACTGCCGCCGAGCTGAATGGCTGCGCCCTCGCGGCCGGCAGAGCCGCCGAACAGGTGCGTGATCACCGTGGTGATGAAAATCAGCGGCGCCATGCGGAAGGGAATGCCGGTAGAGGAATGAATCGAGGCGATGACCATGTTGGTGCCGCGATCATCCTGATCCTTAAAATAGTGATACAAAAAGACGATCGCAAGGCCGGCAAACGGCAGGCCGAGAATGATCATCGGATGCGCCGCGCGGAAATTGTTCACCGCGATCAGCGTATGGCCAAAGGCAGAAGCGATCACGCCCACGATCACGCCCACCAGCGTAGCGATAGCCAGCCACTTGACCAGCACTTTCGAGGAAAAGATGCTCGAGGTCGCGTAATGACGCGCAATCTTTTTGGATTTTTCGGTAATCAGCATAGTGTTTTCTCCGTTGTGTATGATTAACAGCGACTATTATAGACCAGTGCGCGCAAAAATGGAATGGATAAAACACACAAAAGAGCGCTCAATCATGCAGCTTTTTCATACTCATCACAGACGGCACAGCCGCGATGAGCACGCAGAGCGTGAGCATCGCCTGCACGCCGAAGTGATCCGCGACAGCGCCGGCAAACATCAGGCTCACCACGCCGGAAAACGAATTGAACACCGCATCGGAAAGATTATGACCCAGGTTGCGCAAATCCGTATCCACAAAGCGCTCCGTCACCTCGCGCATCGTCACCAGCAGCACACCGTAGCCGACATTATTAAAGAAGCTGCCGGCAAAGATCATCGCAGGCGAGGATGCAAAGCGCACCAGCAGGATCATCGTCAGCGGAAGAAAGGCCATTGCCATGAACCTTGCGCGCAGGGGAATGAGCACAAGCAGGCCCGCCATCGCGATAAAGGGTACCTGCGTCAGCGCGCTGACAAAGGAATCCACGCCGATATGGGATACGTTGCCGCCGACGTTTTTCAGCACCACAATCTTCAGGTTGTTGATCGGCGCAATCGCCAGGCCAATCAGAAACAGCAGAATGATCAAGCGGCGATACGGCATGCTCCCAAACAGCCGGCCAATCTCCTGCGCGCTCATCTTTGTCTGAGCCGCAGCCGCCTCGCGCGCATCCGGCATGAGCGCCGCGCTCAGTACCGCAAGCACCATGAACAGCGTCGCGCCCACAGGCATCACCGGATAGCCAAAGCGCGCAATCAGCGCGCCGATAATCGCGCTGATCACGGCATAAAACAGCGACGGCATGCTGCGTATTCTGCCGTACATCTTCTGATCGTGATCATAAGCCGAAAGCACCCAGGCATCTGCATTGGCGCCCTGCGGCTGGAAGAAGAAGCCCATCAGCGGATAGCATACCGCCAGCACGGGCAGACAGTTTCCAAAGGTATAGATCGTAAGCATGAGCGCATATGCGGCGAGCATGCAAGGGATGAACACGCGTTTGTTGGTCTGATACCGGTCGCAGAGCCGGCCAAAGATGATCGAGCCGGCAAACGCGCAGAGCAAGAATCCGGCCAGCAGCATGCTCATCGCCGTCTTGCTCACGCCACGGCCAATCAGATACGCAGACGCATACGCGAGAAAAGAAGCATGAAATCCCCAATAGGTGATCTCCAGCGCGGAAAACCCGATAAAATGCCTTTTGCTCATATGGTTTCTTCCTTCTGCATTCAATTCATTCAAACAGCGTACCATCAATTCGATCAGAACATGGATAATCCTTCCGGCAATCAGATTCAGCGCTATATTTTTTCCTGTTTCCGCAGCAATACGCCGCATGACAAAGGCCCCGCCGTTCTGTCCGGCGGGGCCTGCTGATTCAGTCTTTGTTTTCTTTGCGCCTGTCTTCTGCGGGATTCTCCCTGAGGCGAACCTCCAGCACGCGCCTGTGCGCCACGCGGGTCACCTCGCCGTCGTAGCGGTCGATGGTGAACTTGTCGCCCACCTTGGGCAGGCGGCTGGTCGCCTCCTGCACCAGACCGCTCACGGTCATGGAGGAAATCTCCTCATCCTCGGGCACGGAGAGTTCTTCGTACAGGTCCGCAACGCTCGCCGAGCCCGCAATCAGCCAGCTGCCGTCCGCCTGCTGGCGGAATTCCTCAACGGCCTCGTCGTGCTCATCCCAGATCTCACCGACAAGCTCCTCAATGATATCCTCAAGGGTGACGATGCCGGACGTGCCGCCGTATTCGTCGACGACGACGGCAAGATGGTGCTGCTCCTCCTTGAGCTGGCGCAGCAGCTCGGAGATCTGCGTGGTCTTGGTGGTGTACATGGTTGTGCCCAGGATGGATGTTATGTCCGTGTGCTTCTTGCGCATGGCGGCATAGAAATCCTTCTCGTGGATCACGCCGATGATATTGTCGATCGTCTCATGGTAGACCGGCAGGCGGGAGTAACCGCTCGTTTCAAACGTCTGAGCCAGTTCCTCCATGGTATCCTCGTCCGAAACGGCAACCACATCCACGCGCGGGGTCAGAATCTGCGCGACCTCCACGTCGTCAAATTCGATTGCGCTGCGGATGAGTTCGCTCTCGTGATCGCTGAGCTCGCCGTCGTTTTCCGCCTCGCCGACCATCGTCAGCAGCTCGGCGTCCGTCACCACATCCACCTCGCCGCCACCGAAGAAGCGGGAGATCAGCTTCTTCCATGCGCCGAAGATGAAGTTGAGCGGCGTGAAGAGCACGATGAGCAAGTTCAGCACCGGCGCGCTGAAAATCGCAAACCTCTCGGGCATCTCCTTGGCCAGGCTCTTGGGCGTAATCTCGCCGAAGATGAGCACCGCAACAGTGATCACCGCCGTGGACACCGTGGGGCCGTATTTGCCGCCGAGCATCTGGGTAAAGAGCACCGTGCCCAGCGAGGACATGGTGATATTCACGATGTTGTTGCCGATGAGAATGGTGGACAGAAGGCTGTCATAGCGCTTGGAGAGCGCCAGCACCTTGCGGGCCTGAGCATCGCCGGAATCGGCGCGGCTCTTGAGGCGGATCTGGTTGAGCGAGGAATACGCGGTTTCCGACGCGGAGAAAAAGGCCGACATCAATACCAGAATCACCAGCGTCACGAGCATAAACGTACTACTGCCATCGTCCATGGGGAAATGTTCAACTCTGCTTTCTATCTGTATTCTGATGGGCGCGCCTATGGGTATACGCATCCATCATTTTTATATCTTACCATGTTTCGTCCTGATTTGCAACAAAGAGAGCACACCAGTTTGTGAAATGATGTGTCCGGTCAGCCCCGGCAGCAAAATATCCGGCTCATACCGGCGCAGGAGCTGTTGCACAAGTTCTCCAATCTATGGTACGATATAAAGAACGCGTCAAATCTCCACGCGCTGTATATCTGCACATATCCCCCTTCTGCAAAGGAGCTTCTATGAATATCCGCTTTTCTCCCTATGTTCCTGCCCCCGTGCTGGAAGGTCACATGCACATGGGCGGCGGCTCGTATGCCATCAACAGCCAATACATCTCCCGCGACGGCAGACCCGTCATCCCGGTGATGGGCGAATACCACTTCTCGCGCGACAGCCGGGAAAACTGGCCATGCGAGCTGGCGAAGATGAAAGCCGGCGGCGTGGCAGTCGTGGCGACATACGTGCTGTGGATCTATCACGAAGAGACCGAGGGCCGGTTCGATTTCACGGGCGATCTCGATCTGCGTGCGTTCGTACGCGAATGCGCAGCACAGGGTCTGGAGGTCATGCTGCGTATCGGCCCCTGGGCGCACGGCGAGTGCCGCAACGGCGGCTTCCCGGACTGGCTGGTGCTCAGCAGCATTCCCCTGCGCACCAACGACGCACGCTATATGGACAAGGCGCGCACCTGGTACGAGCAGATTTACGCGCAGGTCAAGGGGCTGTTTCACAAGGACGGCGGCCCCATCATCGGCATCCAGTTCGAAAATGAGCTGGTGGACAATGCCGATCACCTGCTCGCCCTCAAGCGCCTGGCGCTGTCCATCGGCTTTGACGCACCACTGTATACGGCCACCGGCTGGAACAGCAAATACGGCGCACGCATTCCCCTGGACGAGCTTCTGCCCGTCTTCGGCGGCTATGTGGATGCCCCATGGGATACTTCCATGGAGCCCCTGCCGCCCAGCCATCACTTCTGCTTCGATCCCACGCGAAACGACACCGCCGTGGGCATGGATATCCTGCACGATACCGCCGAAGACGGCTGGCGCCTGCCCTACGAGCGCTATCCCTTCGCCACCTGCGAACTGGGCAGCGGCCTTCAGGTCACACACCATCGCCGCCCGCTGGTTTCGCCCATGGACGCATACGCGCTCTCGCTGGTGAAGCTGGGCTGCGGCAACAACCTGGTCGGCTACTACATGTATCACGGCGGCACCAACAAGATCGGCGCGCTGTCCACCCTGCAGGAGTCCCGCGATACCGGCTATCCCAACGACGTAACCATCCTCAACTACGATTTCCAGACCTGCCTGAGCCAGTACGGCGAAGCACGCGATCAATACGGCATGCTGAACATGCTGCATCTGTTTGTCTGCGATTTTGGCCATCTGCTTGCGCCGATGCAGCACGTAAGCGCCGAGCGCTTTGTGCCCTGCACGGACAGCAAAAACCTGCGCTGCGCACTGCGTACGGACGGAACCTCCGGCTTCGTCTTCGTCTGCCACCATCAGCGCCGCATGCCGCTTGACGATGTCCGAGGCGCGCAGATCGAAGCGCTGGGCGTTTCTTTCCCCGTGATGGATGTGTGCGCCGATACATGCTTCTTCATGCCGGTGCATATGGCGCTGGGCAGCGCACATCTGCGCTGCGCCACGGCACAGCCCCTGTGCAGGCAGGACAACACATTCTTCTTTGCCGCCGTCGAGGGCGTCAATCCCACGTATATCTTCGATCTGCCGGACGGCAAAACGCAGACATTTACACCCGGCACGGACAGCAGCTTTACCTTCGGCGATGTACAGATCATCACGCTTACCTTCGATCAGGCGCGATACCTGCGCCGGCTCGGCGGCAAGCTCTATATCGGCGAAGGCTGCAATCTTTACCTGCTGCGTCGGGAACTGCACGCCATCGAGGAGGGCAGCTTTGCCTATCGCCGCTTCGCCCATGGCCGCTTTGAGCGCGTAGAGGTCCGCCGCGACCATTCTCCGGCCAAGCTGCTGGCGACCCCCGTGGCCGAGCCGTTTGAGCCGCTGTATCTGCGCGAGCTCAATCTGGGCGGCCCCAGAAAGCGCATCTGGCGCGCGCTGGAAGTGACCACAGGCGAAGGCTTTGTAGAGATCGACAAGGAATACGATGCCGCGCAGATCTACGCGGACGGCTGGATGGTCGCCGACAACTTCTTCACCGGCAAGCCCTGGCGCATTCCTGCGTCTCTGCTTTTCGGCAAAACCTGCTATCTGGTCATGTCCGAGCTTCGCAACGATTTTTATCGCGAAGCCTGATGCGTTCGCTTGCAAACCATTTTTATTCTGAGGTTTCTCTGTGCTCGCTCCACATGTTTTACGCGATCCCCTGTAAGGCAAAAATCCCTTCCGGAATTCCGGAAGGGATTTTTGGTGTTTACAGGGTTTTCAGCATCTCGCCCACGCGCCTGGCAATGATGGCATGCCCCTCGTCGCTGGGATGCAGGCCGTCGGGCATCAGGCGCTCGCGGCAGATATCATGCGCGGGCTGCATGCCGCTGGTTGCATACAGATCCAGCACCGGAATCGCATAATATGCGGCAACCTCCATCAGAATCTCACGATAGCGGGAAAGCGGCGCGCGAACCTCCAGCTTGCGATCCGTACCGTCGCCCGCAGGATCGTTCTCATGCATGCGATGCAGCGGCGACAAGAGCAGAATCGGCTTTCCGCAATAGCGCGCCAGCAGGCCGCGCATCAGATAATGACATGCGCCATAGAAGGTATCCGGCGTGCGATCGGTAAAGCTGCCGATGGGCGCGTCGCCGTGGCCATAATCATTGGTACCGCCGAAGACGACCACCGCATCCGCTGCAGGATCCATCTCCTCCATGCGCATGCAGAAATGCGCTTCATGCCGTTCGCCGGTGTTCATGCGCTGATTCGCAATGCGCGAGCCGCTCACGCCATAGTTATTCACCTTCGCGCCATACAGCCGGGCAAATACGTCGGTATAGCGGTTTCCCTCGCAGGAGGCGCCCACGCCTTCGGTGATGCTGTCGCCCAGAAAATTGATGACTGCGCCTTTGAGTTCCATATGAAGTCCTTTCTTGGAGCTGCCGCCCCAAACCCCGCTCGGGGCTATCGTCCCCGAACCCCTTCTTCGCTTCGCGGCGGTTGAAAGAGAATTTGGAAATGGCCTCCGGCATGAAACCGGAGGCCCGAGAACATGTATTCGATCAGCAGAACTTTGCGATCGCGGCGCGGATGCGCGCGGCGACAGCCTCAACCTTGGGCATATCCGCCTCGGTTACACCGATCATCGGCTTATGCACGGAGCCAAGCTGCAGGCCCTCGTTGATCTCCAGCACCTTCTTGATGACCGCATACATGTGGCCATGGCTGGAACACAGATCGGCGATGATGCCGTTGACCTCATGCTGGATCGGCTGAGCCTGGACAAACTTGCCTTCCTTCACCAGTTCATCCATCTTCAGGAACAGCTCCGGCATCGCCGCATAGGTGCCGCCGATGCCGCCGCATGCGCCGATCGCGCGGCCTGCGATGAACTGCTCGTCCGGTCCGTTGAAGACCACGCAGTTCTCTCCGCCGGCGTCGACAAAGCCCTGAATATCCTGCGTGGGCATGGAGGAATTCTTCACGCCGATGACGCGCGGGTTCTTGCGCATCTCCCTGAAGAGATTCACGCTCAGCGCCACACCCGCCAGCTGCGGGATGTTGTAGATGATGAAATCGGTATTCGGCGCAGCGGCGGAAATATCGTTCCAGTACTGCGCGATCGCATAGTCCGGCAGGCGGAAGTAGATCGGCGGGATAGACGCCACGGCGTCCACACCCAGCTTCTCGGCATGGGCGGCCAGCTGCGCGCTCTCCTGTGTATTGTTGCAGGCCACGTGCGCGATGATCGTGCACTCGCCCTTCACTTCTTCCATCACGGCCTCAAGGGTCGCCATGCGCTCTTCCTTCTCCAGGTAGATGCACTCGCCGGAGGAACCGCCGACATACAGGCCCTTGACGCCCTTGTTCACCAGATGACGGGCAAACTTCTTGGTGCGCTCCACGCTCACATTGCCTTCCTCGTCATAGCAGGCATAGAACGCGGGGATTACGCCATGATATTTTTCATGATTGCTCATATACTTGTTTCCTTTTCTCGCAGCAGATTCTTTTCTTCACACGCAGGTTATTATACACATGTACAGTCCAGTTTTCAAGGCCCATCCGGCCGCAGAAAACGGGTTTGGAACCGCAAAGCCTCGCAGTCTGCCCATGCAAGCCATCGGAGGCCCCTCCGGCCGTGCGATGGCCTTAGAAGCAAGGCGAAACGTAGTGGCCGCGGGGCCCGCCCGCTCAGCCCTTGACGGCGCCCATGGTGATGCCGCGGGTGAAGAACTTCTGGAACATCAGGAAGATGATGATGATCGGGATAGAGCCCAGCGCAGCGCCGGCCATAATCAGGCCGTAGTCCGTGCTCATTTCGCTCTGCAGCTTGGCAATGCCCAGGGAGATGGTAAGCACCTCCGTGCTGTTGAGCATGATCAGCTGCAGGAAATAATCGTTCCAGGTATTGATGAACGTGAAGATCGCCAGCGCGCCAATGCCCGGCTTGATCATCGGGAAGACAATCTGCGTAAACGTGCGCACCTCGCCGGCGCCGTCAATCTTGGCAGCCTCCAGCAGCTCGCCCGGGATATTCTCGGAGAACTGCTTCATCAGGAACACGCCGAACGGCCAGCCGACGGTCGGCAGGATCACGGCCCAGAGCGTGTTATGCAGATTGAGGAACGCCATCTCCTTGAGCAGCGGAATGAGGATCACCTGCTTGGGCAGGGCCATCGCGCACACAAAGATGGAGAAGATCAGCGTGCGGCCGACGAATTTCTTCTTCGCCAGCGCATAGCCGCCCATGGAGGCTGCAATGCAGGTAAAGATCATCGCCATCACGCAGACGAACACGGTATTGAACATCCACATGAAGGCCGGCTTTTCAAAGAGCTTGATGTAGTTGATCGTCACCGGCTCCGTCGGAAACCAGACCGGGATACGTGCATTGACCGCCTGAGCGCTCTTGAAGGAACCAGTGACAATCCAGTACAGCGGGAAGGTGAACAGGAACGCAATGATGATCAGCACGATCACACTGATCACCTGATACGGCGTCGTCTGATGGACGCTGTGATCCTGATTGCCGGACTTGGGCTTCTTGAAATGATGCACCTGGGGAGCAGTTTTGATATTTTCACTCATCACTTTTTCCTCCCCTCTCAGCCGTTATCGCTCTTGGCGAGCTTGAACTGCATAGCGCTGAACACGGCGATGATCGCGGCAAGAATGACGCCCATCGCGCTGCCGTAGCCATAGCGGCTCAGCTTGAATGCATTGTAATAGATGTAGTACATGATG
>JAFQIF010000040.1 GCA_017397695.1 Clostridia bacterium | reverse complement strand
TTCAATCTGTACCGGAATCGTAATTGTCGCCTTCGGCTCCGCTCCGATTCTTGCTTTTTTCTTCGATTGGGTTACGTTGGGGATTTCATCCCCAAGCCCCTGACAAGGGATTTCATCCCTTGACCCTTCTTCGCTTCGCGGTGGCTTTAAGCTGCCTTAATGAACTTTCTATCCCTTACGCAAACAAAGAGGCTTCCCCCATCGGAAGCCTCTTTCCATTCACCTATATCTTCTACTGCGGTTTGCCCTCACCGGTACAACTGCTATCACATGATGCCGCACCAGCAGTTCAATCGCTTTCCACCTGATCCACTCCATCATATGCATCATCCTTTCTCAGATGGCTCTACTTCCTTGGACGATGCTATCATACCATTTCCCGCAATCTGCCGCAATGGAAAACCGCCGAAGGATACCCTCCGGCGGCTCAAATGTCGCTTTTTCAGTCAATTGGTTTCCCATCATATACACAGCTGCACGGATGCTCCGCCGCAATCTCGACATACGGGTGCTCTACCAGATAATTAAGGATCAACTCGCTGACCTCTGTCAGAATGTCCTTCACCCGCGGACAATCACAGTAAAAGTCAAAATCGCCTGCGCCCGTTGCCCGGTAATCGCACATCACCAGCGTCAGCTTTTCATCCGGCTCGACAGCCCTGCCGCCGCGCGTGAGCGATTCTACACGCTCGCCCTCCGGCTTGGCAAGATCATATACATATTCAAGCCCACTGAAGTAATCGAAATTGTAGTGCGCTTCCTTCGGCCTCAGGAATGAATCCGCAATCGTAACGTTCCCTTCACCGTCCACCTCGAAATACCTCGCGCACTGCTCCAGCGCTTTTTTCAGCACATCGCCGGTTACTTCCAGCACCGCCAGCGTGTTGGAATACACATAGCTAGCCACCACGTCACGCACCGTCACATCGCTGGCAAAGCCGCGCAGCTCGTTGCTCAGCGCCGCACAGGAGATATCCGCACCGCTCGCCCATAGCTGCACCGTGTTGAAGAAATCTGCAATCGGCGATCCGTGCATCGCCATCGTCAGTTTCTCCTCGGGCCAGATATCCCGGCTGAGCCGGCCAATGGGCTGGTCCAGCCAGACGTTCACGTCTTTCCACAGCTTAAGCTGTGCGTCCGTCAACATCGCCGTATCCGGCACAGCGCACAGCTCAGAATGGAACGTGCCGTCTTCGTCCATCTCCACCTTCACATAGCTTGCGCTGTTGCACGGGGTCTGCACGATATGCGTGCCGTGCCATTCCTTTTGCGCCATGGCAATGTGCTGATGGCCGGTCAGCAGCAGATCGATATTCAGCTCCTCGCACAGGCGGCATGCGATATTCTCATCCGTCTGCGAGAGCAGCCTTCCTGTTTCCAGATCGCGCTCGATGCCGCCGTGGTAGATGCCCACGATGATGTCTGCATCCAGCGCTTCCAGCGCTTCCTTCGCCGCCGCAAACGGATCGCTCACCGTGATGTCCGTCAGATTCTCCGGCTTCTCCCAGCGGTTCACCCAGTTCGTCACAATGCCGAAAAGGCCCACGCGCAGCCCGTTGCCCAGCACATGCACGGCAGAAGGGAATACCGGAAGCCTGCCTTTAGCGTCCTTCACGTTGGCACACAGGCATTTCGCATCCAGCGCCTCCAGATGACGGCGCAGATATTCCGGCCCGTTGTTGAAGTCGTGATTGCCCAGCGTCACATAGTCGTAACCCCGGTCGTTCATCGCCTGTGCCACAGGCAGCTCAAGGCCGCCCATCTTGCAGTAGTACGTCAGCGGCGATCCCTGAATCGTATCGCCGCCGTCGATAACCAGCGTGTTTTCATCCTTAGCAAAGTGCATGGAAAGCAGCCCCATATTCCGGGGCTGCTTGCTCGCAAAATCGTTGGGATACAGATATCCATGCGTATCAGACGTGAAATAGATCGTCAGCTTCGCCATAGCTTATCCTCTCGTCAGACGGTTGCGGATCTTCGTGGAGAACAGCTCGATAAAGAGCATCAGCACGACCATGCCGCACAGATATGCGCCGACCATGCTCCAGCGGCTGGAGTTGATGCACTGAATCAGCGCCGCACCGATGCCGCCCGCACCGACGATGCCCAGCGTAGTCGCGTCCTTGACGTTGATGTCAAAGCGGTAAATCACGGTGGAGATGAAGTTCGGGATGATCTGCGGCAGGATGCCGTAGCGGATCTTCTGGAACGTCGTGCAGCCGGACGCGTCCAAGCTTTCCAGAATACGCACGTCGATGTCCTCAATCGCGGTGATATACATCTTGGAGATCATGCCGATAGAGCACACGCTCTGCGTCACTACGCCGCAGAACGCATTCGGGCCGGTCACGCGAATCCATACCAACGCCCAAACAAGGCTCGGGATGGTACGGATCATCAGGATCACCGCATTGGTGATCAGCGCCAGCCACTTGGGCACGATCTTTTCGCTGGCCAGGAAGCTGAACGGAACAGCCAGAATGCCGCCGATGAGCGTGCCCAACACGGCGATGGCCACCGTCTGGAACAGCTGATACGGCACGCCCTCGTTCGTCAGGTTGAACAGCAGGTTCATATCCGGGTGGATCAGGCCGTTTCCTACGCCCTTGGCCACCTCGATGCCCTTGGCAGCAAAGCCCTTGAATTCCACCGCCGTGCCGCTCCACCCCAGCAGGGCGGCGACAATCAGCACAATCAGCGTATAGACCAGCCACAGGCGCGGCCTGGCCTCGTAAGCCTCCTCAATCGACATCGGACGATCGGGAAGCATGGTTTTCTTTTCTTTTGCCATTGCTCGGATCCTCCTCAGCTGAGCTTCTTGCGCAGGTACTGGCTGGTATTTTCAATGATAAACACGACCACAAACAGCGCGAGCAGCACCATACCCAGGCCCTCATAGTCGCGCCAGCCGATGCGCTCGTTAATCAGCAGGCCCAGACCGCCTGCGCCGACATAGCCCAGAATGGCCGCTGCGCGGATGTTCATCTCCAGGCTGTAAAGGCAATAGCTCAGGTAGGTCGGAAGGATCTGCGGAAAACAGGCCGTCCGGAAGGACTGGAACTTGTCGCCGCCGGCGGATTCCATCGCCTCAAACGCACCCATATCGATCGTCTCAATCGCTTCATACATCATCTTGGAAACGACGCCGAAGGTGAACACCGTGATGGCAACCGTACCGGCGAACGTGCCCAGGCCGAAAATCAGCGCGGCGAACTTGGCGATAACCAGCGTGGGCAGCGTACGGATGATATTAAGCAGGAAGCGGCACAGAGAGACGACAAGATTATTTTTATTGATGTTGGTGGAGGCGACCACCGCAAAGGGCAGCGCCAGTGTCGCGCCGAGCACAGAGCCGAGGATGGACATCTTGATGGTATCCAGCAGCGGACCGACAACCTTGGTGAAATACTCGAAGTTCGGGTGGAAGATGCGCTGGAGAATGTAGACGAACTGATGACCGCGCTTGATGATGATGCCAATGTCAAAGCCCGTGAGCAGGACGCTCGCCCATACCACCGCAATCAGCACGGCAGCGATCAGCGGCATACGCGAGCGCGGACGCGCGACCTGATGGCCGTTGGGCAGCGTCATGATTTCGGGCTTGAAGATGCGGTCAAACAATGGCGTTTGATAGCCTGCTTCTTTCTTTTTTGCCATCTTATTCACCCGCCTGCGGCACGGCAGCGCCGTTGTAGATAAAGTCGAGCACGTCCTGCGTCACGCCGCCGGTCGGACCGTCATAAACGATTTCGCCCGCGCGGATGCCGATCACGCGGCTGGCGTACTTAAGCGCCAGGTCGACATGGTGAATGTTGATGAGTACGGAAATATTGAGTTCCTCGTTGATGCGCTTGAAGTCGCTCATCACCTGGTGTGCGGTCACCGGGTCCAGCGCAGCGACGGGCTCGTCAGCCAGGATGATGGACGGGGACTGGTTGAGCGTGCGCGCCAGCGCCACACGCTGCTGCTGGCCGCCGGAAAGCTGGTCGCAGCGGGTATACGCCTTGTCCAGAATACCAACCTTATCCAGCGCCTCCAGCGCCTTCATTTTCTGCTCCTTGGTAAATACACCGAAGAGCACCTTGAAAAAGCCCATGTCCGGCACCATGGACGTGAGCACGTTCTTGATCGCCGTCGAGCGGGTCACCAGGTTGAAAGACTGGAAGATCATGCCGATCTTGCGGCGGAAGCGGCGCATCTCCTTGCCATGGAGCGTCATCACATCCACGCCGTCGACAATCAGCTGCCCTTCCGTCACGTCGATCATACGGTTGATGGTACGGATCAGCGTGGACTTGCCCGCGCCGGACAGGCCGATGATCGCCACAAACTCGCCCTGATCAATCGTCAGGTCCACATTTTTGAGTCCCTTCACGCCGTTGGGATAGGTTTTGCTTACGTTCTTAAACTCGATCAAGTGAATTACCCTTTCTGCCCGAAGCATGATTTCATTTGGATATATTATAACATGCCTGTGTTTTTGCGTGCAACAAGTATGCTTATTTTTACAATCATATCAAGCAAAATTAAAGCGGCTTCCTCTCGGAAGCCGCAGGGATGCAGGCAACTGATTACTGCACAACGGTCAGCGCGGTGCGGGCGCCGTCGTAGTCAGCGTCGGTGGCGATGGCATAGCCGGTGTGGCTGTACACGTTGAAGATCGCCTTGCCCTCTTCGGTGTTGATGATGTTGATCAGCGCGGTCTGCAGCGCATTGATGAACTCCGGATTGTAAACGTCCTCGTTGGCGGTGGTGATGGCAACGGTATCGTTGTAGATGCCCTCGGTCACGCCGATGACGTTCAGCTCGTTCCAGATGCTCTCGGTGCGGCCCATGCCAGCCTTGCCGGTGGCATCAGCGCTGTCGGTGGCGGTGTTCCAGGCAGCCTCATAGTCGCGGCGGCCGTCGGCGTAGCACACGATCACGTCAACCTGCTCAGCGGCAGCCTGCGCGAAAGCATCGGCATAGCCCAGCTGCACAACATTGGCCAGATCGGTGATCTTCTTGTCGTAGTTCTCCATCAGCCACATGGTCGGGTAGATGTAGCCCGCGGAGGAAGAGGTGTTGCCCACGGCCCAGGTTGCGTCGCTCAGTTCTTCCCAGGTCAGCTTCTCGCCGGCGTTGACCTTGGCAGCCAGCGCCTTGCCCTTCTCGGTCGGGGCGGCGTAGATCAGGGAACGGTAGAAGGTCACCTGCTCTTCGGTCGGCAGGGTCTTGTTGGCGTCGCCATTCCAGGTCGCCGGATCGGTGCTGTCGTTGGACAGGCCCGCACGGGTCGCGGTCAGGATGACGTCAACTTCCTTCGCCTGGCTGTAGATGGCGTAGGTACCGCCCGGCAGCCAGCCGATGTCGATCGCACCGGCGCACATCGCCTCGCCGCAAGCCTCATAGCTGGTGGAGACGGAGATTTCGACCTCGCCGATGTCGTAGCCCAGGGTCGCCATTTCAGCCTTGACCAGCTCGGGCAGGTTCTTGGTACCGGTGATGATGACGTCCGCGTCCTTGGACGGCACAAACTGGAAGGTCAGCTTGTCCATCTTCACGTTTTCAGCCATCGCGGCGCAGCCCATGAGCATGAGCGCAGCCAGCAGCAGAGCAACAAACTTTTTCATGGTTGTTTTCTCCTCGCGTGATAAATTTGCGATCTTACGCATGATTACATTATATACAATAAGTGGCCGTTTTTCAATCTTTTTCTGTGCTTTCGCAAGAGTATCGGGGCCGCGCAGTACTGCGCGACCCCTTCCCCTCTTTATGGAACCAGCTCCTCGAGAATCGATTTCGCTGTATCCAGCCCGATATCTCCGCTGACATAATACAGGGAGTGCGCTTTCATACAGATACATACCAGGCGGTCCGCGTTATGCGTCACGTAGATGTCCAGTCCCTTATGCCGGATCACCCTGCCCTCATAGCTCTGCTCAAAGCTCATGTTCACGTTTTTAAAATCCTGATAACTGTATGTGCTGACGATCAGATCGGCCTGAGGCCTGTCCGGATGGCGATACCATGCATGCACGTCATACTGCCAACTGTCCAGCATCCATTTGTTGCCGGCGTAATCCCGGATCCGCCATTCTCCGTACTGCTCAGCCGGAATCGGCACTTTCCCCCCAAAGAAGGCGTCCATCTCTTCATATGTGGTGAACGAGCGCGAATCCATATCATAATCGCTTCGCCCTGTAGGAAGCCATCTCTGCTTCACCGCCGGCGTCCATGCGCGGTACATCTCCATCATCTGCCCGGCAATCTGCGTAAGCTCCTCCAGTGAAGAGATTCCGCCGACATCAAAGCTGCACTGATCCTCTTCCCATGAAATCCTGTACTCGTTGGCATCCGGATGGATTTCGTTCCACATTTCGCGCTCGACATACGCAGTTTGACCGTTGATTTCAACCTTCGTCTGTGTGCCTTTTTCCATCTGCAGGGCGTGATGCTCTATCCGCTCCCGCATATGCGGTTCGCTTTCTATTGTAAAGCTCAGCTTCTCGCCCGGCTTATCCGGGCAGGTGTATTTCAGGCCCAGATACAGGCCATAATCCATGTATTTTCCAACCATATCACTCAGCTGCCAGCAGCCGCCAACAGTCTGTGGGATTCGCGGGCTCATACCCAGAAACGTCATCAGCTCCGCATGATCCTGAATATGGACCCAGCCGTCCGCATCCGCGTCCGCTTTTCCCATAACATCCGCCTCTTTGTAGATGCCCTTTACAATATACTGCTGTTCATCCTCGCTGGAATATGCCTGAAGATACTGCGTCGTGAGCATCACTTCGCTTCCTGGCGCAATGAAGAGCACCATTGCAACCGCCAGCACAGCCGCAAGCACGAGACGGCTACCGGACATCCTGTTCTTTTTTCTGACACTGCGCGCAGGAAGGCTGCTGAGTGTCGCTTTGATCCTCTGCTCATAGCCAGCATCGGGCTCAAGGGGCAGCGCATGTGTCTTCATATATGCATTCAGTCTGTCATCTCTCATGCCTTTCCCTCCTTTTCGCCAAGTTCCCTGCGCAGGATATCGCGTCCGCGCTTCATGCGGATGGCGATCGTACCCGTCGGACAGCCCATGATCTGCGCAATCTCCGCCACGCTGAATCCTTCATAATAATGCAGCACAATCGGCAGGCGCATCCGTTCATCCAGCGTGCACACGCTTTCCCACAGTACGTCCTGCTCGCCGCGCTCCTGTGTTCCGCCCGTTTCCACCTCACTGCACAGCACAAGCCGCTGCTTCTTCCTGTATGCCGTGCGGCAGCTGTTCACCACGATGCGCATCATCCATGCCCGAAAGGCCTTCTCGCTGCGCAGGCTGTCCAGCTTCTCCCATGCCAGCAGAATCGCATCCTGCACCGCGTCCTCCGCATCCTGCCGCGGGGAAATCAGGCTCATCGCCAGGCGAAGCATGCTTCCCCGCATCGCCCATATCTCTTCCGAGAATTTCTCCCGGTCCATTCGTGTGCCCATTGAGTTCTCTCCCGTATGTGATAGTCTCCTGATCAAAAGACGCACAAGGTTATACGGAAATTTCACACGATGGAAATTTTTCTCAGCATGGAGCGCAGCAGGAGAATTCATCTCCCTGTCCTCCCTTTGCAGCGGCTTTATTCAGCCATGCAAAAAGCGCCTTCCGCTTTTGCGGAAGGCGCTGGGAATATGCGATTACTTCGCCAAAGAGAACGCAGCGGCGTTGGCGCCGGCGATGCGGCCCCAGACGAACGCGTTGGTGATGGTGAAGCCCATGTAGGCGCTGTTGGCGCTGGCCTCACCGGCTGTGTACAGGCCCGGGATCACGGTGCCGTCGGCACGGATGACCTCAGAAGCCTCGTTACGGGCGATACCGCCGTAGGTGATGATCTCGCACGGCATAACAGCAACGGCGCAGTACGGCGCTTCCAGCTTGGCAAGCAGCAGACGGCCGAACTCCGGATCATGGCCGGCATCGACGTAGCTGTTGTAGTTGTTCAGGGTCTCGGCAACCGCAGCGGCATCCAGGCCCATCTTCTCACCCAGCTCCTCAAAGGTGTCGGCGGTGATGAATTCCATATCCAGACCGCGCTTGACGCCCTTGGCCTCCAGGGAAGCCTTGTCAGAGATCGCCCAGACATAGCCCAGGTCGTCCTTGTGCATCTGATCGAACACCGGGCTGTTGAGCTTCTGAGTCATGTAGCCGATGTCCTTCTCATTGACAAAGCGCTTGCCGTTGGCGCCCAGCAGGACGGTGTTGTCACGGCTGATGAAGGAAGAAACGTTCGCGGTGGTGGAGTTGCCGTTGTGCTCGGTCATGATCTCATAGTCCTTGAGGACGCACATCATGTCGTTCACGTGGGTCAGCAGCGCGCCAACATTGGAGGCCATCATGATGCCCTCGCCGGTGGAAGCCACATGGCCGATGCCCATGGTGCCGCGCTTCTCCGGATCCAGACGCACGGTCATCTCCGGATTGTAGGCGTAGCCGCCGGTGCACACGATCACAGAATCCGCATAGACGTACACGGTATCATTGCCGCGCACAGCCTTGACGCCCTTCACAGAGCCGTCCTCATTCATCAGGATCTCAGTGGCCTCGGTCTCCAGCATCAGTTCGATCTCGGTACCGGCCAGCGCGGTCTCCATCGCGGTCTTCATCGCCGGGCCAGCGCCTTCAACCAGGTGCATCATCTGCAGCGGGCCGTAGCCGACGATGACGTCGTAGAAGTGCATGCCCAGGCGATCAGCCATGAAGTCGATGGCAGAGCCGGACTGCTCGATAGTGATGGAGGTGAGCGCCGGATCCAGGCGATAAGAAGCGTTGTTCATCAGGTTGCCGTACATCTCCTCGAAGGTGTAGTGCACATCCTTCTCCTTGGTGTACTTGCTCTCGTACGCGCCGACCATGCCCTGGCTGGTCGCGGTGGTGCCGCCGATCACGCCCATCTTCTCCAGCAGCACAACCTTCGCGCCGGCGTCATAGGCCTCAACAGCCGCCGCAACGCCCGCGCCGCCCGCGCCAAGCACGACGACGTCGGTGGTGATTTCAATGGTCTTCGCCTCGGCAGCCTCAGCCTCCGGGGCAGCCTTGAGTGCCTCAATGTCGGCGCCCGCAGCGGTCAGCGCAGCCTCGGCAGCGGCGAGAATCGCCTTGGAGGTCACGGTCGCGCCGGAAGCGGTATCCACCGCCAGGCTCTGCTTTTCAACGATCGCAGCCGGAACATTGGCAATCGCCGGATCGGACAGACCCAGGGTCTCGTTCTGCTCAACAACCTCGACCTTTTCAATCGCGGCGTCGGAAACGGTCACGGCGACCTTCACCATGCCCATCATGCCCTGCGCTTCCGCCTCATAGGTGCCGGCGGTCATGGCCAGCGCGCTGGAGGAAGCCAGAAGCAGCATGGCCATCACAATCGCAATTACCTTCTTCATGTTGTTTCTCCTTTCGGTCTCCTTCTTTTCCCTGTCATCGACCGCAGCAAATCGGGGATTGATTTTTTCTTCTCATTCAAGTACACTGTACTTATACAGAAAAGATGCCTGGTCGCTTCCATTATTAGCATTATACACTCTCAAGCCGCTTGAGAATCAAGCCATTCTTTTCTTATTTGTTGAAAAAATATCAAAAATGTGCAAATACGCTGCTCACGGAGGTTTTATGAAGATATCCATCAGCGCGCTGTCGATCGCCTACGGACTCACCCCCGAAGCTTTGCGTTATTACGAGGAAAAGGGGCTGCTCACACCCGAGCGCACCTCCTCCAGCGGCTTTCGCAAGTTCTCCATTCAGGATGTGCAGGTGCTGGGCATTATCAAGAGCCTGCAGCGCCAGGGCTTCTCTCTGGATGAGATTAAGCGCGTGCTCAAAACCGGCCTGCCGCTTTCCGAGCTTATCTCCATGATGGACGAAAAGCGCACCGATCTGAGCGAACAGATTTCTCTGGCCAATGCCATCCGCAACCGCCTGGTCAGCTGTACCGATCTTCTGCGCGATCACGAGCATCTGCTCATGCAGCCGCGCCTCTGCCAGGGTACAGCCGTCTATCTGATCGATTTTGATTCCGTCGCCGATCTGTGGGCCAATGTACCCAAAATGCCGCTGCTGCGCGACCTGATCGAGGCGCTGCCGCTGTCGAGCTACTGCACCATCGTGCCGCTGGCCCGCCTGCGCGGCGAGGATACGCCCACGCGCACCGGAATCTGCGCGCCGGCTGAATTTGCCTCGCTCATCCATGCAGACTTTTCTCAGATGCGCATGAGCGCAGGCCCGCGCAGCGTACGCATGCTCTTCGATCTGCGTCCGCCCAAGCGTACCTCCATGTCGCCCATTATCGCCCGCATGCAGACCTATCTGGCGGAGAACAATCTCACCCCCGCCAGCGAGGGCTATACCCGCCAGTTCTCCTGGCATGTGGACGAAAACGGTCAGCAGCGCCAGTTCTCCGAGCTGATCGTTCCCATCCTTTAAACAGCGCTATATATAAAGAAGCGAAAGCCCGCCGGCCTTCGCTTCTTTCATATTAATTATCCGATCAGAATGCTCAGCGCTTCCGCGATCGTCTCCACGCCGTACACGCGCATACCCTGCGGCGCGCGCAGGTGTCTGGCGTTTTCGCGCGGCACCACCGCCGACGTGAATCCCAGCCTGCCGCATTCCGCCAGCCTGCGCTCGCACTGCGACACCGCGCGGATCTCGCCCGCAAGGCCCACCTCGCCCAGCACCGCCCAGTCCGCCGGAATACATGTATCCCGCACGCTGGAAGCTACCGCCGCGCACAGCGCCAGGTCTGCTGCAGGCTCGGAAAGATTCAGGCCGCCGGCCACATTGATATAGACGTCCTGATTAAACAGCGATACACCCGCGCGCTTTTCCAGTACAGCCAGCAGCAGCGCCAGCCTGCCCGCGTCAAAGCCGTTTGTCGTCCTTCGCGGCGTGCCATAGGCCGTCTGCAGCGCCAGGGCCTGCACATCCACGAGCATCGGGCGCGAACCTTCGATTGCCGGGATCACACAGCTGCCCGGCACGTTTTTGGCCCTTTCGCTCAGCAGCATCTCCGACGGATTTTCCACCGGCACCATGCCCTTCTCGCGCATCTCAAACAGGCCCAGTTCATTCACCGAGCCAAAGCGGTTTTTTACCGCACGAAGAATCCGGTATTCATGCTGCCTGTCGCCCTCGAAATACAGCACCACATCCACCATGTGCTCCAGAATTCTCGGGCCGGCAATTGCGCCCTCCTTGGTCACATGGCCCACCAGAAATACCGCGCATCCCGTCGTCTTGGCCATGCGCATCAGCAGGCTCGCGCACTCGCGCACCTGCGATACGCTGCCCGGCGCGCTCGCCATATCCGGACGATACATTGTCTGAATCGAATCGATGATCATGTAATCCGGCTGAAGCTCTTCCCAGCGTTTCTCCGCCGCATCCATCGCGTTTTCGCTCAGGATCAGTAGGTTGTCACTTTCCACACCCAGCCTGCGCGCGCGCATCTTGATCTGGCGCGCGCTTTCCTCGCCGGAGATATACAACACACGCGCACCCTTGCCCGCCAGATACTCGCTCGCCTGCAGCAGCAGCGTCGATTTGCCAATACCCGGATCGCCGCCCACCAACATCAGCGATCCCTCCACCACGCCGCCGCCCAGCACACGGTCCAGCTCGCCGATGCCGGTCGATGCGCGCGCACTCGTCTCCTCCGGGATCTCGCACAGCCGCAGCGCCTGCGCGCCCGTGCCGCCGCGCTGCTTGTTCGCCTTCACAGGCAGCGCGCTGCTCGCCGCAGGCGCCTGCTCCTCCAGCGTATTCCACGTATTGCAGCCCGGGCACTTGCCCAGCCAGCGCGGCGTTTCATAGCCGCAGGCACTGCATACGTAAACCGTCTTTTCCTTCGCCATGTTTTTCTCTCCATGCTTGTTTGATTCACGTGTATTGTATCACAGTTTTGCCCGGCTGCAAACAGGCGCAACTTTTTTTCGCACACCTATCCAAATACGGCATTTGTTAAGTTGATCTGCCTGTATCCGCTGCGCTATAATTTTAAATACTTTCATATCCGTCAGGGAGGCTTGCCGATGAACCGACGTCCCAGCCAGAGCCGCACAGGCTACGATTCTTTTTCTCCAAAGCGCGCGTCGCGCTTTACCGCCGCCACACCGGGAAACGATTTTTTTGATGCACGAAGGAAAAAGCCGCTGGGACAAAGGCTTGCCCTTTATTTTTTTCTCTTCTTTTTGGCTGTGCTAACCGTCAATTTTGTCGTCAATCAGTTCATCCATGTGCATCGCATCGAGATTGCAGTCACCGGCCTGCACGAGGATTTTGACGGCTATACGTTGCTGCACATTTCCGATCTCAAGGGCGCCAGCTTCGGCGGCAGCCAGGGCATGCTTCCCTTTGCCCTGGGCGAAAGCGAATACGACGCCGTCGTGCTCACCGGCGATATGCTCTCGCCACACGGCAATGCCCAGCCGTTTTATGCGCTCATCGAGCAGCTGCGCGCACACAATACCGCCGCGCCGATCTACTTCATCAGCGGCGACGACGATCCCGACGTGACCTCTGAGAGCTATTTCACCGGCGGCAGTCCGTTTGCGCCCTGGGTGCTGGGTGCGCAGCAGCGCGGCGCACAGCTGCTCACCGCCCCGCAGTCCATCACACGCGGCGATCAGTCCCTGTGGCTGACCACCATCAGCCATCTCAATCTGGACGTCGATACCATGCAGATCCATTTTGAGCAGCAGTATCTCAGCGCGCTCTCCTCCGGCGACGAAAACGCCATCGAGCTGGCAGCGCATAATCTCAAGTGGCTTGAGGAAACACGCGCCGCGCGCAAAGCCATTTCTGATAACGACGCCATCATCACCCTCACCCATACGCCGCCGACCGCAGATGATCTGGGCGGTACGCAGGACAGCCGGACAGCCCGGATTGATCTGATCCTGTGCGGTCATACCCTCGGCGGCCTGATCCGCCTGCCGCTTGTCGGCCCCGTCTTTATCCCCTCTGCCAATCTGCCGCGCTACGGTCTTCTTCCCGGAAGCGAAGCCGGCAGCGCTTTGAGACGTCACAGACATACGCAGGTGTATGTAAACCCCGGTCTGGGATCCGCCTCCGATGATTATCCGCCTTTTTTCTTCCGCCTCTTCAATCCGCCTGCGGTCACGCTCATCACGCTGACCCCGTCTTCTATTTAATATGGCCGCAATCGTCGAGTCTGTAAAGCCTTCCCTGTCGGGAAGGCTTTTCTGCTTATCTCGCCCCATCCGGATCCATGCAGTTCCGTCTCTTACGGATGGAAAAAAGGCCTGAAAAAGCCAAAGATTGCAATTTCATTGATCCTAACATGCATATAAATGAAAAGGATTCATCGCAAACATGAAAGAAAGTGAATGTAAATGTCTTGTTTTACCACGAAAATTGCGGTATAATAGGCGACATCAGCCGCAAGCGGCCCATGAAGGGCGCTGCATGATATTATCCCGGGCAACACAAGCCCGAATACAGGGGGAATTTATTTATGAAGAAGATTCTCGCAATCGCTCTGGCGCTCGTCATGATGATGACCGCTTCTCTGGCGATGGCCGACGCCATCAAGGTTGGCGTGATTGGCCCGATGACCGGCGCTTATGCCGTGTACGGCCTGGCCGTTCAGTACGGCGCTCAGATCGCCGCCGAGGAAATCAATGCCAAGGGCGGCCTGCAGTTCGAAGTTCTGGCTGAAGACGACCAGGGCGACGGCGAACTCGGCGTCAACGCCTACAACAAGCTGCTCGACGATGGCGTGACCCTCATGCTCTCCACCGTCACCTCCGGTTCCTGCGCCGTCGTCGCTGACGTGGCCAATGAAGAGCGCATCTTCATGCTCACGCCGTCCGGCTCCGCCGACGCCATCACCGAAGGCAAGGACAATGTCTACCGCGTCTGCTTCAAGGACTCCTCTCAGGGTCTGGCTTCTGCGCAGTACATCGTGGACAATGCCCTGGCCACCAAGGTCGGCATCATCTACAACAACGCGATCGACTACTCCA
>JAFQIF010000002.1 GCA_017397695.1 Clostridia bacterium | reverse complement strand
TCCACCGAAAAGATTGACGGTGTGGTTGCATTGGTCATGGCACTCGACCGTGCCCAGCGCAACCTGAACGGCGGCAGCGTGTATGATGAGCGCGGTCTGCTGACCTTAGACTGGTGAGGTGAATAGAATGCCCAAAGCACCAAAACGTCCCTGTCGCTATCCGGGATGTCCGAATCTTTGCGACAAGGGTGTTTACTGTTCAGAACATATGGAGTTTTCCGCTGACCGCAGGCGCGGCGGTGCTGAATACCGTGGCTATGATGGCCGCTGGCGAAAAGCCCGCGCCAGCTTCCTGCAGCGCAACCCGCTGTGCGCAGAGTGTATGCGGAATGGAAAAATCACACCGGCAACGGTAGTTGACCATGTCATCCCGCATCGCGGGGATGAGAAACTTTTTTGGGATGAAAACAATTGGCAGGCGCTGTGTGCGAGCTGCCATAACCATAAGACCGGTAGTGGTCTTTAAGTGGAGGTAGCCTATGAAAAATCCTTTTCTTGGCCTGTTCCGTGCCCGGGACAAGCCCCGTAACGCCATTTCCGCAGCGCCGACTTTCTACTTCGGCTCGTCCACCTCGGGCAAGACCGTCAATCCGAAAAATGCCGTTCAGGTGTCTACAGTATACGCCTGTGTGCGTGTAATTGCAGAAACCATCGCCAGCCTGCCGGTTGGCGTATATGAAGCGACGGAGCATGGCAGTCAGAAAGTGCCAGAGCATCCGCTGTATCGGCTGCTTCATGACGAGCCAAACCCGGAAATGTCCAGCTTCATTTGGCGTGAGACAATGCTCAGCCATCTGCTCCTGTGGGGCAACTCCTACAGCCAGATTATTCGCAGCGGCAAGACCAACATCCTCGGCTTGTATCCGCTGCTTCCCGACCGCATGGAGGTGGACAGGGATTCCAGCGGTAAGCTGACGTACACCTACACCACCACAGATGGCGCTGCTGTGCAGCTGAAGCCCGAGGATGTGCTGCACATTCCCGGTCTTGGCTTTGATGGCATCATGGGATACAGTCCCATCGCGCTGGAGAAGAACGCCATCGGCCTTGGGATCGCCGCAGAGGAATATGGATCGAAGTTCTTCCAGAACGGCGCACGCCCCAGCGGTATCCTGACGCATCCCAACACCATCCGCGACCCGAAACGGCTGCGGGAAAGCTGGAATGCGACCTATGGCGGCTCGACTAACGGTGCAAAGGTAGCTATTCTCGAGGAGAATATGTCCTTCACGCCGATCAGTCTGCCGAATAACGAGGCGCAGTTCCTTGAAACCCGCAAATTTCAGGTTGAGGAAATCTGTAGAATCTATCGTGTGCCGCCGCACCTGATTGGCGATCTTAGCCGCAGCACCTTCGCCAATATCGAACATCAGTCCATCGACTTTGCTACGCATACCATCCGGCCTTGGCTGGTGCGTATCGAGCAGGCCATGAATCGCGCCCTGTTCTCTGAAAATGAGAAGGGGCGCTTTTATGTGCAGTTCAATATCGACGGGTTAATGCGAGGCGACTATAAATCTCGCATGGAAGGCTACGCCATCGCTCGCCAGAACGGCTGGATGAGCGCCAACGATATCCGGGCGCTGGAGAATATGAACCCCATCCCGGACGAAGAGGGTGGCAACACCTACCTGTGCAACGGCAACCTGATCCCCGTCGGACTTGCGGGCATTTCTATGGTCGCGTCCGCAGTATCGACGCTGGAAGAGGAACCTGCTGCAGAGGATGCCACGCAGGAACAGCCACCGCCCGAGGAACCCAAGCCCAAGACAATTAAGCGAACAAGGAGGAATGCCCATTGAGGGAGATTACCATGAACGGCTACATCGATGATGAAAGCTGGTTCGGAGATGAAATTACTCCCAGCGGCCTGCATAACTGGCTGTACGGCGAAAACGACGCCGCAGTGGACGATGTCCACATTCGTTTGAACAGCTATGGCGGCTCCTGCAATGCCGCCACCCGGATGTTCGATGATATCCGTGCCTATCCGGGCAGCGTGAAGATCACCATCTCCGGCACTGCTGCTTCTGCCGCGACGGTTGTGGCGATGGCAGCTGATCGTTTGGAAATGACGCCCGGCAGTCTGTTTATGATCCACGACCCCAGCACGGTTGCCTACGGCAATGAGCGCGATATGGATGAAGCGAAAGCAGTCCTTCGCGCCTGCAAGGAGAGCATCCTCAATATGTACGGCACCCGCATTCGCGTATCCCGCAATGATGCCGCAGACATGATGACCGCTACCACTTGGATGGACTCCAATGAAGCCTTTGAAAAGGGCTTTGTGGACGGCATTACTGAAACGCCTGCCAAGCTGCCCACCGACAGCGCAGGCCATAAGGTTTCTCTTGAAGCCGCAAAGGCTGGTGTTCAGGCTTGGTTTGATCGAAAGACCAAGCCTTTTTCTGTGGATCGAAAGCAGAAAACTGTGCCGGAACCGGCCTGTGTGGAGCCTGTTGTCCCTGAACCTGTCCCTGTTGTCACTGAAAACCGCGTGACGGTGCTGACCACTGACACCCGACTTGAACATCTCAGATTTTGATTGGAGGTATTCCGTATGAATCAGATTCTCACGATGCGCGAAAAGCGTGCTTCCCTGTGGGACGCCGCCAAGAAGTACCGCGACTCCCACATCGGCAACGACGGCACCATGACTGCCGAGGATGCGGCTGTTTATGACCGCATGGTCGATGACGTTGACCGTATGAAGAAGGAAATCGACCGACTGGAGCGTCAGGAGGCCATCGAAAACGAGATGAACCGCCCGACTTCCAGTCCCATCGTAAACCGTCCCGACAATCCCATTCCCGGTGAGGAAAAGACTGGCCGCGCCTCTGCCAGCTACAAGAAGGCGTTCTGGCAGAACATGCGCTCTAAGAGTGTGCCCCATGAGGTGTACAACTCTCTGCGCATCGGTGCGGACTCCGAGGGCGGCTATCTCGTCCCGGACGAGTATGAGCGCACCCTGATTGACACGCTGCAGGAGGAGAACATCTTCCGCAAGCTGGCACACGTGATCTCCACGGAGTCCGGCGACCGCAAGATTCCCGTGGTCGCTTCCAAGGGCACTGCCAGCTGGATCGATGAGGAAGCCGCTTATCCCGAGAGCGATGACACCTTCGGTCAGGTGTCTATCGGTGCTCACAAGCTGGCGACCATGATCAAGATCAGTGAGGAACTGCTGAACGACTCCGTGTTCGACATGCCTTCCTACATCGCCCGCGAATTTGCCCGCCGCATCGGCGCTGCCGAGGAGGAAGCCTTCTTCACGGGTGACGGCACCGGCAAGCCGCTGGGTATTCTCGCTGCCACCGGCGGTGCGCAGACCGGCGTGACCGCAGCCAGCGCGACCGCCATTACGATGGACGAGATCTTCGATCTGTTCTACTCCCTGCGTGCGCCGTACCGTAAGCGTGCGTCCTTTGTGGTCAACGATTCCACGGTCAAGGCACTGCGCAAGCTCAAGAGCGGTAGTGGCGACTACCTGTGGCAGCCCAGCATTACCGTCGGTGCACCCGATATGCTGCTGGGTCGCCCGGTGTACACCTCTGCCTATATGCCCACCATCGAGGCCGGTGCTAAGAGCATCCTGTTCGGTGATCTGGGCTACTATTGGGTGGCTGATCGCGAGGGTCGCTCCTTCAAGCGCCTGAACGAGCTGTATGCCGCTACCGGTCAGGTGGGCTTCCTCGCGTCCGAACGCGTGGACGGCAAGCTGATCCTGCCCGAAGCGGTCAAGGTGCTGGCACAGAAGTCTGCCTGATGAGGAGGTTTTTGTATGAGCTATTCTACCCGTAACTACCATGCCCACGGCGGCAATGAGTGGGTCATCGGCGGTAAGCTGACGTTCCTGCCCGGTGCCACCGTGGAAGGCGCGGAGGGGCTGTTTGACCTTCCCGCCGTCGGGGAGCCGGTTGTGCTTCCCAGTCTGCCGGACAGTGAAGCGACCACAGTTGCTGCGCTCCGGGAGGACTATAACCGCCTGCTTGCGCTCCTGCGCAATGCCGGTTTGATGGAAAGCCCTGATGCCACGTGATTCTCACCGCAAATGATGTCAAGCAGCACCTGCGCATAGAGGATGCAGACGAAGATGATTACATCGAAGATCTCATCCAGCAGGCGCAGGCCGCTGCGGAGGACTTTTGCCGCACAGAGTTTGGGGACAACGCAGCCCCGCCTGTGCGGCTTGCTGTTCTCCTGATGGTTTCTCACTACTATGAGAACCGCGACAATCCCGACCGCACGATCTATGTGACCATGCGCATGGCCTTTGAGAACCTGCTTTACCCGTACCGCGATCCCGACAAAATGTTCTGATGGAGGTGATGATCGTTGCGTGGATACAAATCCTTTGACGGAACGCCGCATCCCGGCGATCTTCGCCACCGTGTGCAGATTGGCTACACGGAGAACACCATCAACGAGAACGGCTACCCGGAGCCGAAGGACGTGATCCTGTGCAAGGTATGGGCTTCTGCCATCGACGCAGGCAACCAGCACTATCGCGCCGCTGACGTGATGAACACCGAGCAGGTGGTCAACTTCACCATCCGATATCGTTCGGACGTAAAGCCGGGCATGTGGGTGTTGTTCAGCGGCGAGAAGTGGGAAATCTCCACGCTGGGCGAGTACGCCTTCACCAAGGCATATCTCGGCCTGAAGGCTTCCCGTGCAAAGGGCGTGAGCGGATGAAACAGGTACAGGAAGCGCTCAAAGACATCGGCATTCCGGTGTATGCCGGTGTCTGGCGGGCGACCTCTATGCAGCAGAATCCTCCGGATCAGTACGTGGTGTATTCCACCACAACCACTGAGGCAGCGCATGAGGACGATCATCCGTCGCTCTATCGCACCTATATCTATCTGAATCTCTGGTCGGGCATTGACCCCACAGAGATGCGCTATAAAATCCGCACAGCTATGTACACTGCAGGCTTCGGTATGGTGGAGGAATCGGATCGCGGATATAACCAGCCTGCTTACGATACCGCCACCGGCCAGTACACCGTGCAGTGGACATGGTGCTTGAGGGAGCTGGTCTAATGCCCATGCACACAGATGGCTTTGCCGAGCTGGCAGGTCAGATCGAAAAAATGGCCAACCGGCTCAATACCAACGACGAGGGCGCACCCACTGCAAAGCGCATCCTTACCGCTGCCGCACAGCCCATCCATCAGCAGATGAAGGCCAATGCCAGCAGCGATCCCAAGATTATCGAAGGAAAGCTGCATGGCGCACTCAATGTAGGCAAGGTGAAGCGCCGCCGCAAAGGTGGTCAGCATATCACCATAGGTGTCCACCGCAAGGATTGGGATGAAGAGGATTACTATCCCGCCTATGTCGAGTATGGCCACGGCGGCCCCGGGCCTGCGCCCGCACATCCCTATATCCGTCCCGCTTATGATACCCGGCAGGATGAAGCCTACGGCATCATCCGGGACGGATTACTCAACGAACTGAAGAAATGATATGGAGGTAAAAACCTATGGCAGTTACTGCTTCTCCCACGGTTTCCTCGACCATCGGTCTTAAAAACGTGGTCATTGCGCCGCTGACGGCTGACACCGAAGCGGAATGCACCTATGGCACTGTGCAGGCGGTTGCTGGCGCGATTGAAGCGTCTGTTACGCCTGAAAACGCCGATCCCGATGTTCAGTACGCCGATGACGTGGAATTCGACGTACTGTATCCTGACCCGGAGCTGAGTTTCTCTCTGAAGCTGGCCGACCTTCCGTTGACTATTCAGGAAATGCTCCTGAACAACACCATCGACGATAACGGTGTCCTGATCCGCTCCGCATCTGACAAGCCGCCTTATTTTGCGGTAGGCTTTAAGAGTGAAAAGAGCAACGGCAAGTACCGTTATGTGTGGCTGTATAAGGTACGTGCCAAGCCTGTCACCGAAACCTATCAGACCAAGGAAGGTGACACGGTGACCCGCCAGACCGGCAACGTCGAATTTACTGCCATCAAGCGTACCCACGACGGTCGCTATCAGGCGGTCGCCGACGAAGGCGAGAATGGCTTCACTGCCGAGAAGGCCGCCACTTTCCTCGATACGGTATACGAGCCGACCATTACTGCGGCCTGATAACACTCACAGCGCTCATGGGAGAAATCCTGTGAGCGCTGTGCATTTATGTGGAAAGGAGGATGCCCATGTCGCTCGAATCCGTAAAACGCAACGGGCATAACCTCGATCTGGGGCAGTTTGAACTGGCTGGTGAATATGGCATCCCTAAACTGCATCCTGTGCATCTGGACGAGCGCATCGGCTGGATTCGCTTCAATCACGCCCTGAAAGAGCAGTCCCGCTCAAACCTTGGAGTACATTTTTTCATAGATGACTATCTGTTCCTGCGGGTATGGAATGACCCGACCCGGTATGCCATGTTCCTGCGGGGCTTCAAGGCCGTCATGACCCCGGATTTCTCACTGTTTGCCGACTACTCCCGTGCCGTGCAGATCTATAATCACTGGCGAAAGCACCAGCTGGGCGCATATTGGCAGCGCTTTGGCGTGAACACCATCCCGTCCATCAGCTGGGCAGACAGGGACAGCTTTTCGTGGTGCTTTGACGGAGAACCGGAGGGCGGCACTGTTGCTGTTTCCTCTGTTGGCACCATGAAGAATAAGGACAGCCGAAAGCTGTTCATCAACGGCTATCGCGAAATGCGGACACGGCTGCAGCCCGAAAAGATTATCTTCTTCGGCGATGTCCCTGATGAGTGCAGTGGCAATATTGAACACCACGCGCCGTACTACGAAACCTTCACAAAAGAACTTGCTTTCTCTTTGAAAGAGAGGTAATGTCGTATGGGAGGACGAGGCGGACGATCTCACGGCGGAGGTGGGGGCGGTCAGCGGGACAACAATGCATTGCCGCTTTCACTGGCAAATTATGCGCAGTATGAACAGCGCTGGCTTCGGCGGGAATTTGCTGATCTGACTCCTGCTCAGCAGCAGTATATCTCCCAGCAGCTGGGACGGCTGTTTGCGGCACACGACTTCGGCATGGACATCCGCAGTGAATATCTGGAGAACGTTATCGCCGAGGGCTTCAAGAATCAGTTCCAGACGCATACCTCGCAGGGTTCGCTGGACTTCGACAGCCGCAGGCAGGCCACCGAGCAGCTGTTCGGCTCGGATGTGCGCAATATGCGCCCGGCAGACTTTGAGCGATATGGATATCTGGTTTCCCGGGACATATCGGCCTATAACAATTCCGGCTATGGAGATACAACGGTACGCTTCAAGCGCGACAGGGTTATTGACCGGCTGACGTATACAACGGACGACAGTCTGTATCCTGCATCCATCGGCGAAGCAATCGCCGGTAAGGTCAACACCAATTCTATCGCAGGCATATGGCGCGATGGCATGTCTGCCAGCGATCTTGTCCGGCGCGTGCAAAGCAGCGAAGGCGATGTCGGCAATGTGCGCGACTGGCTGCGCGGCGTAACACACGGCGCGTATCTGGAACTGCAATATCACGGTGCGCTGACGATTGATGATGTGGACAGCATCAACTTCAAACACAGCCCGCCGACACAGGAATTGCTCAGAAAGCTTCGCGCCAAGGGCGTGAAGGTCTATTATCAGGGACGACCCTATTAGGAGGAAGCATTATGAACATCAAGCGCGTTGTATCCGGCATCCGGGACTGGAACGCCATTTTTGAACTGGAGAATGGCCTGTTTGCTATGAGCAATATCCATCCGGAGGAACCGGTTCACTTTTCCACGAATCCCACCACGTTTCTGCGGCATGGCTATTTTGCGGATGCCAATAAGCTGGACGATGATACCATCTGCAAAGCCCGCGCCACGCTGGAACGCTACCTGAACGACAAGTCCCTGCTGGAGGACTGCCCGATGCTGGGCCGCAAGCGCACCATTCGTAGCCTGCTTGGACTGGATGTATGAGGAGGTCTATATGATTACCTGTACCCTTGGAAAACAGAAATATACGGTTGACTTTGTAAGCGGCAGAGCCCTTCGTGAGATGGAGCCTGCCGCTAAAATGTATGCCCGGATCGTCTCTTTGTCCAATGCGGCGGTCAAGGGTGAAACGCTACCCGAAGGGGAAACGCTGAACATTGCCGATGCAATGGATGTGATGATCCGCTGGTTTTGCATCCTGTTTGGCAATCAGTTTACCCCTGATGAAGTCCTGGACGGATATCCGGTGGATCGCCTGATGCACGACATTGCGTTTGCGCTCATGGCGGTACAGTCCCAAACTACGGAGATTCTGGACGAGTTCCCTACGAAAGCAGCGCAGGCAACGCCGACGGCACAGCCGACGGAAGCGGCATCCTGACGCTGCCGGATTTTATTTACAGCACCTATAACTCCCTGCTGGAAGGCGGGTGGCGCATGGCCGAGATAGATCAAACCGATCTTCTCGGCTTTTTACGTGTTCGGGCGTGGAATGCCCGTAGAAACAAAAAGAAATCCGAGCCGAAGCCCGGATTCATCGATACAGTATGGCCTTCTATAAAGCCGTGATCATTGATTGATTGCATTCTTTGCCCAAGCAAGGAATTCTTCAGCGAAGCGCATTGCTCGAGCGGCGTGATATTCTTCGACCTCGATGTGGCTTGGATAGCGCACCACGATGCCATACGGATTGAGTTCATCGGCATGGTCAAGCATCTCGTCCGACACCGGAACGCGATTCTTCATTTGCTCAAGCAGAAAGGACAGGTCATGCTTCCTTGGCAAGCCGCCCGGCAGATTGAGGGCAATGTATACCGCCTTAATTGCTTTTTCAGCGCATTGCTGGCAGTGATAGCAAATGACTTCTAAGGGTTTGGGATGCATGGTATCCATCAGATGATGCGCAACCGCGAGGTCTGTCTGCGCAAACTCCAGCCAAACCCGTGTATCAAGAGCCATACAGCATAACCCCCTTGCGGAACACTTCATTTTCAACTGTGGGGCTGTTTTTGAGTTCGTCAAACTTACTCTTGGTTCCCACGAGAATATCGACAGGACGCGTGCGGACACCACGAACAGACTTATATGCCTTAGACATCAGAGAAAGCATGTCTGTATGGGAATCATCCACGACGATGTAAAAATCGAGGTCACTGTCTTCGTCAAAAGACCCATCGGCGTAGGAACCAAACAGGTATACGCTCAAAGGAGATAGCTGTTCGACGAAGCAGTCCTTCAGCGCATTGATTTCAGCAATAGGCATACAACAGTTCTCCTTTCCCGATAGTGGTGTGGAAGGCTATCCTTCCTGCCTTTATTATACGCGAAAATCCTTATCTTATCAAGTAAATTCGTATTTGCACGAAAGCGAGGTGATCTCTCATGGCTGAATCCCTCCGCGACCTCGTCGTGTCGCTATCCCTGAATACCGAAAACTTCACACGGAACATCAAGTCGGTCAACAAGCAGATACAGGAAGCGGAGTCATATTTCAAGCTGGCCGCTGCCGGTGTGGAGGGCTTTGAGAACACCACCGAAGGGCTGACTGCCAAGCTGTCTACGCTGGAGCGCAGATTGTCCCTGCAAAAGGACGTGGTCACGCAATACGAGCGTGCGCTGGCACAGGCCACCTCCAAGCTGACTGAATGCTATAACCGGCAGACGGATTATGCCCAGCGACTGGAACAAGCTCGTCAGCGGCAGAGTGCTCTGCGTGATGAGGTGGCAACTGCCACGAGTGCGTATGAGCGATATCGGGACAGCTTGGGTGAAAGCGACTCCGCGACCATTGCCGCCAAGGCGAATATGGAAGCAGCCCAGCAGGAATATGAAGCCGCTACTGCCGATGTCAATAAGCTGGCCGGTCAGCAGGACGCCCTGCGCAAGGCGACGCAGAACGCAGCAGATGCCGTATCCACCCAGCAGACGCAGCTGAACAAAGCGCAGGCATCTGTCAAAGACACCGAGAAAGCCATCAGAGGTTGTAACGACGCCCTGCGGCTGTCCCAGACCAATTGGAAGGCCGCAGGCGACCAAATGAAGGCGGCAGATACCGCCGTTACGTCCCTTGGCAAGCAGATGCAGCTGGCACAGAGCCGCTTCCGTCTGGCATCGGCTGGCATCAAGGACGTGGACACCAACGCCGGAGCGCTTTCTGCCAAGCTGGTCATGCTGAATGAGAAGTTGACCCTGCAGCAGCAGACGGTCGCCCGGTACGAAGAAAAGCTCCGGGCTGCAAAGGAACAGCTTCTTGCCGCCCAGCAGGCCAATGATCCGGATAAGATACAGGAAGCTACTGACGCTGTCACAGATGCCGAAACCGCGCTGACCAATGCGCAGGCGGCTGTCAGAGAAATCGAAGCCGCTATCCGGGAGACCAATCAGCAGCTGGATACCGCCAAGTCGCTCTGGACTGCGGCGGGCAAATCCCTGAGGGAGTTCTCCAAAAGCTGCGATTCCGTCAGCAAGACAACGGGCGCAATCGGGCGCACGCTTTCTACTTATGTGACCGCGCCGATTATGGCCTTGGGCGCAGCGGCGATGAAGTCCAGCATCGAGTTTGAGTCGGCCTTTACAGGTGTCCGCAAAACGGTGGATGCTTCCGAAGCTGAATTTGCTCAACTGGAAGCCACCGTCAAGCGCATGTCTACCGAGATTGCTGCTGACACCACCGAAATCTCCAATGTTATGGCCAATGCCGGTCAGCTCGGCATCCGTACTGATGCGCTGGAGGACTTTACACGCGTTATGATCGACCTCGGCAATACCACCGATATTGTCGCCGAGGAAGCCGGTTCCACACTGGCGAAATTCGCTAATATCATGGGCATGGATCAGGGGCTGTTTGAAAACCTTGGTTCCACGCTGGTTGATCTGGGCAACAACTTTGCCACCACCGAATCAGCTATTATGGAAATGGCGCTGCGCCTTGCAGGTGCAGGTAAACAGGTCGGCCTATCCGAAGCACAGATTCTGGGTTTCGCAACGGCCCTGTCCTCTGTTGGCATTGAGGCGCAGATGGGCGGCTCCGCGCTGTCTAAGGCGCTGGTTAAGATGGAGGTTGCCGCTGCCACCGGTGGTGAAGCGTTGACCGACTTTGCCTCGATCTGCGGCGTAACCGAGGAACAGTTTGTTCGTATGTGGGAAGCTGATCCCGCCGCCATGTTCCAAGCCTTCATCGAAGGACTGGCACAAATGGACGACGAAGGTATGAGCGCCATCGCCGTCCTGAATGAGATCGGTATCTCCGAAGTACGCCTGCGCGATACACTCCTGCGCTCCGTCAACGCGACGGAGCTTTTTGCTTCTGCACAGGAGACGGCTAACAAGGCATGGGCTGAGAACACCGCCCTTGCAGAAGAAGCCGGTAAGCGCTACGCCACTACGGAAAGCAAGCTCATCAACCTGAAAAACAAGTCCGTCCTCTTTGCCCAGCAGCTGGGCGATGACCTGAATCCCACCATTCACAGCCTGATCGACGGCGTGGATGACCTGATGGATAAGTTCATGGAAATGGATGAAGCCGAGCGTCAGCAGGTTATCCAGACGGCAGCGTTTGCTGCCTCCATTGGCCCGGCTTTATTGGCTGTGTCCAAACTGAGCAAGGGACTGTCTGTAATTACCGGCGGTATTGGAAAATTCTCCACGGCTGTAGGCAAAGCAGGCGGTGGCTTTGGCGGCTTTATGTCTGTGCTGGGCAAATCGCCCTCCGTATGGCTGGCAGTCGCCGCAGCGGTAGTCGTCGGCACCATTGCACTGGCCGATTATGTGTCGGGTGCAAAGCAGGCGCGGGAAGCCCTCGAGGGCATGGCTGAAACCGCTGAAAACTGGAAGGACACCGCCGCAGAGACCTTTTACAATCAAAGCAGTGCCGGACTGTCCTTCTTTGGCATGACCGCTGACGACTTCAAGTCCGCTGGCACAGATATTGCCCAGAGCGGAGCCAACTGGCTCTCCGGGCTAATTACTGTCTGGACGGACGGCAAAAAGGAAACCAACGCCATCGTTTCTGAATGGACGGAATCCTTCAAGGCGGGCACAGAAGAAATCCGCGCAGCGCTTTCTGAAATGAAGCTCACCGCTGATGAACGCGGCTATACCGGCCTTGCCGAACAGATGGAAGCTGACCTTGCCACGCTGGACAGCATCGATGATGAAATCGCCAAGCTGCTGAAAAAGCGGCAGAGCAGGCTATTCACCGAGGAGGATCAAATCCGCCTACAGGAGCTGATAGATACTCGTGAAGCCATTCAGGTCAGGTACAATCTTGTGCCTGATACCGGCGACACCGAGGGCTTTGAGACCATCCGTCAGAAGCTGGAAGCCGAGGTTGCCCGTGCGCAGGCACGCGGGCAGAGTGACGCCGACGTTACCGTGTATGAAAACGCTGTCGTTGCGGCGGCACAGGGCTTGGCGGCGATCAATGAGCAGATTGATGCGAACTACGACAAGGAGTATGCGCTTATCCAGCTGATCTCCGATAGCGCTGAACGGGAGGCTGCGCTGGCCGACCTGAATCAGCGCTATAATGCCGAGCGTAGGCAGGCTGCGCTGGAATATGCGGCGCTCCTGCAGGAGATTGCTCTCCCTGTGTGGGAACAGGAAAACATCCAGCAGGCAGCTGCAGATATTGATACCCTGAACCAGAAGCTGCGCGAGTACAGCATGGCTTCTGAAACCGAAAAGCCCGGCTTGCTTGCCGATCTCAACGAGCTCACTGCCAGCATGGACGAGGATTCTCTCGTTGAATATATCGGCCTGCTGACACAGATTCAGAGCTTGTTGGACAGTGGACTGACGGAAGCCGAAGTCGAAGCCATGTTCCCGGAGATTGATGTTTCCGGCGCTATGGAGCAGCTGGCTTCTGTGCAGGACTACCTTGATACGCATAAGCTGGAACTGCCCGGCTTGGCTTCTATGTTCTCCGAAGCTATCCCCGAGGAAGCTCTGAAAATCGCCACGGATCTTGATATGACCGGTGCACAGGCGCGGTGGGATGAATTCGCCGCCAACCCCGGCGCGATCACCACTGACGCGATCATCGCAGGATATCAGGAAAACGAGCAAACTGTCAGGGTTCAGCCTACCGTGGATGCCTTTGTTTCCTCTTATACCGAAATCCCGGAAGGTGCCTCCACCGCATCTCTTACGCCGACAGGACTGATCGCCTATGTGGAAAAATATGCCGAGGTCACAAACGGTGCGGACGTTACCGGATTGACACCTGAAATTGCTACTTGCTTGGTGGCCGGATATCAGGAGCTGGCAGAGGGCGCGGATGTGTCCCTGCTCAAGCCTGACGACGTGGTTGCCTATGTGACCGAATACGCCGAAAAGCAGGGTGTTGACCTGTCCGGGCTTGCACCGGAGGGCGTGACAGCCTTCGTCATGGCCTATCAGGAAATCGAGGGCGGTGCGCTAACCACAGCCCTTGCGCCTTCCGATGTTGCCGCCATCGTTACAGAGTACCTGTTGGCTGAAAACGTGGATCTGTCCAAGGTTACGGATGCGCAGGTGGATGCGATGGTCAACGCCTATGCGGAGGCCACCAACTGTGACAAGACAGCCCTCAAAGCGGAGGTCGTGGCACAGATCACGTCCTATGTAAATGCTGAAGGCGTAATGCCGCCAATTATTACCACCAAGGTGCAGATTACCGGGTATGAGTATCTGACCTATAAGGACTTTCAGGAGAACAGCGGCTTTGCCGTTGACGTTCCTGTCAGGCTGGGTGAAATCTCGGATGCTGATCTGGCATCGCTCTCTGCCGATGGTAAGATTAAATACTGGCAGGATGGCATTGAAATTCCTGTTACAGCTGTGCCAGAAGGTGCGCTGACCCCAGACACCATCGCCACCATGTCCGAGGACGGCACAATGCACATCCTGATCTCACCACAGGTCACCGGTACGCAGGAGGCCATCGATGCTATCTCACCGCTGGTGGATGAGGTGGATAAGCTGGGTGTCACGGCAGCTGGTATGTGGGCAGGCATTATGCCTGCTACCACAATGGATTTGATCGGCTCCGCAGTAGACCGCATCAACTCCTATACCAAAACGTTGGACTATAACGGTTGGCAGAAGTTCTGGGCTGCTCTGCGCGGCGAAAGTGTTGATCATGGTGTGTTGGATCAGAGCATGCGTTACGACTTCAACGCTGAAACCGTTGCAGAGCTTTCTGCTTACGTCGCCGAAATGGTCTCCGCTATCCAGCAGGGGCAGGAGGTCTCGCAGGAGGACATCGAAAACCTGCAGGCCATCGTGACCTTCCTGAACGGCCTTGATACCACCGAAACCGGTGCACACATCAAGGAAGGCGTTGCGCAGGGTATGACAGAGGCAGGCTGGGACAGCGATGCTGAAACCGTCGCCACCAACCTTGAATCCGCTTTGAACCTTGCATTGGGCATCCAGAGCCCCTCGACGCGCATGAAGCCAGTGGGCGGATATGTGACGGCGGGTATTGGTGCTGGTGCAGCGGAGTATGACTTTTCTACGGATGCAGCATCTGTTGCCGGGAACGTGGAAACCGCCATGAGCCTTGCGCTGGTGGAAGGCTTGCTGTCCGGCAACGGCGCGACCATCATAGGTGGGCTGGCTTCCTCCATGACGGGCTACAGCTTTACGACCACCGCCAGTCAGGTAAGCACGCACATCAAGAGTGCGGTCAATGCGAATCTGACCTCCACCACACTGCGCAGCACAGGCGTGAATGCTATGGCCGGTCTCAAGGCAGGCATCAACGCAGGCCGCAGCGGTGTGGTTTCTGCCATGCGCTCTGCTGCCCGCGCTGCGGTCAATGCGGCAAAATCTGAGCTCAAAATCGCCAGTCCCTCTCGTGTGTTCCGCGACGAAGTCGGCGCGATGACCATGAAGGGTTTCGGACAGGGCGTGATGGAAGAGAGCAAAGAGCAGGCCAAGATCATCCGCAACGCTGCTCGTTACCTGACGGATGAAGCCCGCGAGGGTGCTATCATTCATAACGCCACCACCAACCACAGGACGTACAACCAGAACAGCACGGTGAACCTCTCTGGGAACACCTTCACTATCCGGGACGAACAGGATATTTACGCGCTGGCCACGGAGATCGCCACCCTGACTCGCAGACAGCAACGCGGCAAGGGACTGAGAATGGCATGATCGCAGAATCGATGACAACATAGCAGCTCCGAGCGCCGCTCTACAACAGGGCGGCGCTTTGTCGTGCTGGAAAGGAGTAACCCTTGAATGATTGGTTTGAATGGAACGGTGTTCGTTCCACGGAATACGGCGTACATGTGCTGGAACAGCCGCCGCTGACTATGCCCGCAGAACGTGCTACCTTTACTGTTGTCCCCGGCAGGAGCGGATCGCTCACTACGCTGGAAGGCGACGATGTATATGATGATCTGATGCTGACTGCTACCTGCATAATTGATAATCCTGCTCGTATCCCGGAGATCTGCTCATGGCTTCGGGGCGGCGGCACAGTCACCTTCGCCAATCGCGAGGGTGGCTTTTATTATGCCCGGGTGGTCAATCAAATTCCCTTTGAGAAAATACTGCGTGGCAATCCGCACCGGTCATTTGCCGTGAATTTCCGTTGCAAGCCTTTTTGGTATCAATCTGATGTTCCTGACAAAAGAATCCAGCCTGCAAGTGGGAGTACCAGTGGATATGTCACGATGAATAATCCCGGCAACATAGCGTCTGAGCCAATCATAACAGTAACTGGAACAGGCGAAATTACGCTGATCGTGGATATGACTATCGTAGAACTGTCAGATATGAACGGAGATATTACGATTGATTCTGTTCTACAGGAGGCGTATTCGGGAGTTGAATCAATGAACAACCGTATGAGTGGAGATTTCCCGACGCTTTCTCCGGGCAACAGCACTATTTCATGGACAGGGAATGTGACTTATTTGACAGTCACACCGAACTGGCGCTATCTGTAAAGAAAGGGGGATATTGATGATATGTGTTTACGCTCCTGACTGCACCGACTTTTCCAATAATGGTCTGGGCATGGTCAGCCCGTTATCCTGCACAGTAACGGAAACGCTCAATGGCGAATGGGAGCTTACGCTCACACATCCCATTGACGAGCTGGGCAAGTGGCAGAGGCTGACTGACGGCTGTATTATCCGTGCCCCTGTGCCTGCGGCGATGACTCCGCAGATCAATCTCGTCACTCAGCAGTATCAGACAGATACCTATGACGTGGAAATCTACAAGATTACCACGAAAAGCGATCCGCTTCGTCTTCGTTCCGGCACAGGCACCAACTACAAAATCCTCGGCAAATACAAAAAAGGCAAGGAAGTCATTGTGCTGGACAAGAGCAACAGTCAGTGGTACGAAGTGACCGCCCCTGACGGCAAGCATGGCTACATGTCCGCTGAGTACCTGTCCTATATCCGAACCGAACAGCAGAGCAAGACGGAGTACGTTGGCTTCCAGAATGATGTTATCGAACCCCGGCAGCTTCGTGACCAGCCCTTCCGTATTTACCGTGTTGTGCCTGAACTGGACAAGATCACAGTCCACGCAAGGCACATTTTTTATGATCTGCTGGATAACATGATCAAGCAAGTGAAGCCCGGCTCTGGCGCTGTGGGCGCTTCTGTTGCGCAGGATATCGCTGATGGGTGCTTGTCTGAGCACGCTTTTACTTTCTACTCCGATCTGGAGTCCACGGCAGAAGATGTGCTTCTGGAAAACATCAACCCGGTGGAGGCCCTCCTCGGTGAAGGCGGCATGACCGAAAAGTATGGCGCTGAGCTTGCCCGTGACTGGTTCGATGTATTCCTCGTTCAGCGTGTGGGCAGCGACAGCAATGTGCAGATCCGTGAGAGAAAGAATCTGACCGGCATCAGCTATGATGTGGACGAGACCGATGTGATCACGCGAATCATGCCTACCGGTCAGGATGCAGACGGCAATCTTCTGTATCTGCCTGAACTCTATATCGACAGCCCCAACATCAACGCATACCCGCATCCGAAGTGGGTACATCTTGCGATCTCCTCTGCCAAGGAGGTCACCGAGGGTGACGAAACTAAGAGCAAGGCTCAGTGCTACGAGGAGATGCGCTCTGCTGTCCGGGCTGAGTACGATGTCGGGTGCGATTTGCCTACGGTCACTCTGTCCGTGGACTTCGTGAACTGCACCAATGCAGAAGAATACAAGCAGTACGCCGCGCTTTCGGATATCTTCCTCGGTGACAGCGTTCGTGTGATCGCAAGGCGTATCGGTGTTGAGGTGGTCATGCGCATGACGCAGTACACCTACGACTGCCTGACGAAGAAATATACCTCCGTTACGCTGGGCACTGCTGCCACTGCGCTTGAAGGCACGACCATTGCTGCCCGTCAGCTGGCGTCCGGGTCGATCAGCGGTGCAAAGCTCATGCTGAATTCCATCGGTAGCGGTCATTTGCAGAATGGATCTGTGGGCAGTCTGCAGGTGAAGAACGCAGCGATCCAGAGCGCACACATTCAGACAGCAGCAATCACGCAGGCACACATTGCACAGGCGCTGATCGAAACCCTGAACGCTAATGCCATCACTGCGGTTTCTGCCAAAATTCAGGAATTGGCCGCCGGGCAGATCACAACGGATGAGCTTTATGCGTCCATCGCCATGATCTCTACCGCACAGCTGACCACAGCGAATATCATCAATGCCAACATCGAGTGGGCGCAGATCGAGTCGCTGGCGGCAGATATTGCTACGATCTCCAAGGCGCAGATTACCTCTGCCAACATCGATGAGGCGAATATCGATTGGGCGGCGATTACGACGTTGTCTGCCGCAGTTGCCAGCATGGTAAAAGCGGACATTGAAACCGCCGATATCGACTGGTCGCATATCAAGGACTTGGCGACGGATACTGCAATCATCACGCAGGGTACTGCCGGTGAACTGTATATTGCCAAGCTGGCTGTGACTGAAGCAAATATGGTCAGATTGACGGTTGGCGAACTTGTGGTCAAGGGTGAAGATGGACATTTCTACTCTGTGTCCGTTGATGCGGATGGCAATGTGACTACCACCCTTAAGCAGGTAAGCAACGACGATGTGGCTGACCTTTCGATCCACGGCACAGAGAAGCTGATCGAAGGCAGTATCACAGCCCAGACGCTCAATGTGCAGGAGATCTTCGCGGATAATGCCACCATCCGAAGCCTGATTGCTGCCAATCTGGACGTGGACACGCTCTTCGCTCGGGAAGCGACAATCACTGCGTTGAATGCGATGGACATCACAGGCAACGAATACCTTCGCCTCATGGTAGCTGGGAAAGCAGATCAGTCAGATGTTGATTCGCTGGAAGATCGTGTATCCGCCGCCGAACTGAGAATCACCGAAGATGCCATCGTGTCCACGGTAACCGGCAGCTCGCAGTATCAGGAGGATATTGCTGCGGCGATGGCCTCCAGCGGCGGCGGGACTGAAATGATCGTTGGTACACAGACCACGACCACCGGTGCGTGGAAAGGCAACGCCAGCTTTGCCGAATTGAAGGACGGTCAGCAGATTGCTTACTGGCTCCCGTATTCCGGCAGCGGTAACGCCACTCTTGAATTGACCCTTTCAGACGGTACATCTACCGGCCCGATTAACTGCTATTTCGGCCAAAGCTCCCGGCTAACCACGCAATATCCCGCTGGCAACGTGATCCGACTGACTTACCGCGAAAATGCCAAGTATCTCTCTACAACGATTGCACAGGGCTGGTGGGCTGATGCCAACTATAACACTGATACTTATGACCGCATCCGCAGCGGCTCCATTAAAGCGAAGGAAACCTGCAATTACTTCAAATTCGCTGTCGGAGATGATGAGGGTTATTTCCTGCTGGCGGCTGGCGTTCCTTTCGATGTGAGCAAGCCAATTGTCTACCTGACCAGCACAGTCAATAAGGGCTATACCACCTCCAATGCATATCTGGCTTATTCCAGCGTACCAGTGCGAAATCATCTGTCCACCTTTACCGGCGTGCAGGCCGCATCGCTTTATATCGTGGGTATGCTGGATGGCTCCACCTTCACGCCAGCCACGGATTACCTGACATGCAGTATCCCGGATGCAGAAGACGGGTTCACCTATATGCTGCTGGGCGTTATGAGTTCTACCACGTCGGTTACGCTTTTCCCGGAGCATCCGCTGTTCCGCTTCGTTGACGGCTCCTTTCAGCCGCTGGCACAGGTAGCGTATGAGGCATATGCGGAAATCGACAATCTGAGGGTTGAAACGCAGACGGCTATCGAGCAGACCAATGCGGCCATTGCACTCAAAGCAGACAAGACAACCGTCTCCGCGCTTTCCAGCCGAGTCGATTCCGCTGAACAGCAAATTACGCCAGAAGCGATCACCTCAAAGGTTCTCACATCTGCACAGTATGCCTTTGAAAAAGCGGATGGACGCAATTACTGTCTCAACAGCGCCGTAGAGCAAAAAAGCGTGGACGGGTATTTTCAGATATCTACACCGGGTGTAACTTCTTCCGTCACTGGCGTTCGCTATGAGGTTTCGGATGATTTCTTCTCCCACAGCAATGGACTGAGCAGAATGCTCTTTTCCTTTGACATCAAGCGTACCGGCATTGATGCCTCTGCTTCTTCAACTTCTGGCGTGTATGGTGGTTTCTGGATTTACTACACAGCATACGCCGCCGACGGCACGACGCTCAATACTACGGGGCGCGGTTTCTACCTGCGCACAACGGATGCCAATTTTGTGGCTACGGACAGCGATTGGGTGCGTCTGAACTTCGGCGTCTATAATTTTTCCAGCTACAATCCTGTCAGCGTTGCGTATGCCTACCTTGGAACCGCTGCGCAGGCCGGATGCAAGGGCACTGTGGAATTCCGCAACGTTAAGATCGAGTGCAGCAATACATGGATGCCTTGGTGCGCAGCGCCCGAGGATATTTACGGTCTGTCCAATCGCATGACCAGCGCCGAAAGCCGTATCTCGCAGAACGCCACGAACATCGCCCTCAAGGTATCGACTGCCACCTACAATACGGAGAAGGTGTACCGAGGTGCGATGGCTCCGACATCGCTCTATACGAATATGCTGTGGCTGGATACCTCGGTCAGCCCGAATTTGCTCAAGCGGTACACGGGCAGCACATGGGTTGCCGCCGGTGCACAGGAGGTCAAAACCAGCGGCATTACCATCGGCCCCAACAATGTGGCTATCACTACCGAGAACTTTCTTCTCCAGCTGCTCGACCCGGCGGACAATGAGAATGTGCTGATGGAAATGAGCGCGGACGGCAACGTTGGTTTTAAGGAGCTCTATGCGGATACGGTCATTTCTGATTCCGTTGCGCCTGCCTACAACGGCCCTTCCTACATCTACATTGATCCCACCTTTACCGGCACCAGCGACATCTATTGCCGTTCGCTCGGTGAAGCCGTCCAAAGGGTCAACGACAAGTATCTGTCCTACGATGTCTGCATCTATCTGATTACCGCAAATAGCAGTTTGTACGAACCCTCCGGTGTTCACATCAGAGGCGTTACCGGCCCGGGCACCCTTGAGATCTACGGCAATGAATACTGCGATTTGAGCAGCTATATCACCATTCGTGGATGCAGTGCATACATCCGTCTGCAAAGCGTGACCCTGCGCGAAAGCCGTCCGCTGAACGGAGGCAATCGCAACAGCTATCTGATTGAGAGCCATCTGAATCAGTATCTGGAGGTCAACAACTGCACATTGGATGCCAATGGAACCACATACGACAGCCTGTACGTCAAGGCGTCCCGCGTCTATGTGTACAACACCGGTTTGTACAATGCGATTCAGGGCTTGGAGGTTTATCAGGGCATCGCCGTCACGAAAAACTGCATGGGCAGCTGCTCGTGGGCAATGGTCGCTTATGCAGGCATCATCCACGCCGCAGGCACTGTACCCAACGGAACACTGACCTATGGCGAAAGCGGGCGTGTGTTTGCGGACAACGTGACAGTAGACTACGGCACTGCCATCCCGCCGGTCACTCCGGATGAAACCACCATCCAGTACGCAACGACCACCCGAAGCTGGCGTGGCAGCTGGCGCACCGACACTTACGATGTCATTCAGGGCGTTTACAATGACGCCGGATACTCGTCCAGCCTCAACTGGAACCGTGGCTGTATGTGGTTTGACAACCTGCAGAACGTTCTTTGGGGTACTACCGTCAAGAGCGCTACGCTTACGCTGCACAGAAAAACCGGCTCCGGTGCCAGTGGCGCAAAGAACGTATACCTGTGCGCCATCTCGAACTACTCGCCCAGCGGTACGCCCAGCATCGTGTACAACTACGGTGCGCTTGGCACCATTGGGCGCGATTCGACCAAGACATTCTCCATCCCGGCGCACATCGTGCAGGGACTGGCGGACGGCGACTACGGTGGTCTTTGTCTGTATGAGACACCGTACAACTTCGGATCCTCGACATACTCCAATGCCTATATGCGCATGAGCGGAGCAGACACATTCCAAGAACCGTATCTGGAAGTCGTATTCAGCGGCGGTACTGCTTGGGGCTAAGAAAGGAGAAACAGATGAATATTGTGATTCCCTTTGAGGGGCGGGTGCGCACTTGCATTCGCTCCTCTTACATTCTGGCGAAGCGTCTGGAGATCAACAAGTACACGCTCACCGGTGACACATTCCAGATGACCGGCGTCACCCCGGAGCAAATCGTTATCCTGCCCGATAGCGTGAAGATCACCGAGGGGCAGGAATTGACGGACGATATTCTGCGCAGGCAGATGTCAATCGAGCAATTCATTTCTGTAACGGCGGAGGAAGCGCTGCCCAACGTGCTGGGCCTGCTCCTGCGCATTGCCGTGGCGGACGGCAGGCTGACGGATGAAGAATTGCTCTCCGTGAAGCCCGCATTGGAGGATCGTCTTTGGCAGCCGGGCATCGCTGTACAAGTGGGCGATGTCTACACATTCGGCGCATTCCTGTGGCGATGCATTCAGGCACACACTACACAGGGGGATTGGGCTCCCGATCTGACACCTTCGCTTTGGCACAAGGTTGAGATTATTTCCGAAGATGCCGTGCGCGTATGGGATGCGGGTCTTGCATATCTGGTGGGTGATGTTGTTGCTTATCCTGATGCAGACGGCATTCTGTACACGTGCCTGCAGGCACATAACTCGCAAACCGGATGGGAGCCTCCGACCACGCCTTCTCTGTGGCAGGCCGAAGATGCATCCGGTGACAATCCATCCGAAGAACCTCAGTATGAGGAAGAACCCGAAGCCTGAGCCGCTCATCAAGGGCGGCTTTTGCTATATCAAAACATAGGAGGACACGACTATGAGGAACATTACCATTGACCTGATCTGGACAAAGATTCAGGGTGCTGTAACTGCCCTTGGCGGCATCATCGGCTATTTCGTGGGCGGCATGGACGGTCTGCTCACCGCGCTGGTGATCCTGATGGCGCTCGACTACATCACGGGGGTGATGTGTGCCATTGTGGACAAGCAGCTTTCTTCTTCCATCGGCTTCAAGGGCATCTTCAAGAAGGTGCTGATCTTCCTGCTGGTGGGCGTTGCGCACATCGTGGATATGAATGTGATCGGCACGGGTGAAGCCCTGCGCACCGCCACGATCTGCTTCTATCTGTCCAATGAGGGCGTATCCCTGCTTGAAAACGCTGGTCGCCTTGGACTGCCTATTCCTGACAAGCTCAAGACCATCCTCGCACAGCTTCACGACAAGCCTGCGCTGCCTGATGGTAACAATCCGACCGACGAGGGCAACGGCGTTTGACGCCGCCCCTCCTTTTTTTGATTGGAGGTAATTATGAGCGAGAGAATCAATACTCCGTATACCGCAGAACACTTTGTTGCTTTCTGCCTGTCCTTCCTTGGCCAGCCCTATTGGTATGGTACCTGCGTATATAAATGTACTGAAAGCCTGCGTTCCCGCAAGGCGAACCAGTATTCTTCCCATTACGGCTCCAGCCGGACTGCCCGTTACAAGGATGACATCGTCAAGAAGAAGGTCTGCGCAGACTGCGTCGGCCTGATCAAGGGCTACAACTGGACGCACGGTGGTGCTGGCGTGATTGAAGCCATCGGCACCGACAAGACGATCTCCAGCAAGTACGGCAATAACGGATGCCCCGACAAATCCGCCAACGGCATGTTTACCTATGCCAAGAGCAAGGGCTGTGCCTGGGGTACGATTGACACGCTTCCGGAGATCCCGGGCGTTGCACTGCGCTCTGACGGCCATGTCGGCGTGTATGTCGGCGATGGCTATGCGGTCGAAGAGCGCGGTTTCAGTTATGGCTGCGTCAAGACAAAGGTTTCTTCCCGCAAATGGACGCACTGGTTCCAGCTGCCGTTCGTGGACTATGGGGATGCAACCTTTACCGGCGGCAGCTACGTGAAGCCTGATAGTGCGACCACCGAATACACCCTCGGTACGCGAACGCTGAAGGATGGCTCTAAGGGTACCGATGTCAAGGCCATGCAGGAGCTTCTGCTGCAGCTGGAATACAGTCTGCCCAAGTATGGCTCGGACGGCGAATTTGGCAGTGAAACCGAATCCGCACTCAAGCAGTTCCAGCGTAAGGTGGGCATCAAGCAGGACGGCATCTATGGCAGCGAAACCCATCAGGCACTGATGGATGCGGTTGCAGATGATGATAACGGCAAGCAGCCCGAAACCGAGGAACCTGAGACTGAAACCCCTGCCACCAAGAAAGTGCGGATCGTCTGCAGCAACGGCTCGGTTAACATCCGCGTGGGCAACGATACCAAGTATGGCCGCATTACCTCCGTCAAGGATGGCGCTACCTTTGAGTGGATTGCCACTGCTGAAAACGGCTGGCATGCTGTTGTAGTCAATGCGCAGATCGGCTGGGTGTCTGGGAAGTACAGCACAGTCGAATAACCATCACCACGGCATTCGGGTTTAGCGCCCGGATGCCTTTTTTCAGTTTTGGCGCGAAAACACCCCCTCAAAACAGTCCACATTTCTCCGTACTGCGAAGGGGCAGATAGCTCCGCATCAGGTGCTGAATTAACTTGACAAATGGCGGATTCAGAGTGATTAATGTCGTGCGAATACGACGCTTATCCGCCGCAGCCTTCGAGTTGAGGACGCGCCTGCATGGAAAATGATGGATGGCTAATACTAAGCCTACCGAAGTGCAGGAGGTAAATGTGCGTATTCTAAAAGATGAGGCAAAACGCCTCGCCACAATCTGGCTTACGACGGATGAAGCGGATGTATCACTGGATGGTGTGATTGCTGCTATGAAGGGCGATAATTATCGTGTAGCCATTGTTCGCTCGGGTAGGTCGAATGTGGCAGACGGAATGCTATCACTTCTGAAACATAACAGATAATGGCAGCTATATTCCGTTGTCAATATAATCTGATTATGCTATCATGAAAGCGCAGCACAAGTTGCGCGGCGATACAAGGAGGGAAATTATGCTCGCCACTGCTGCAAGACGATATTCACAGGCGACAGAACCTATCACAAGGTATAACATCGCTGGGTACGCCCGCATTTCAGTAGATGTTGAAGCTGATCGTGATAGTACAAGCATCGAAAACCAGCGGGCAATCATTACCGACTATGTAGAAAAGCATTTTCCCGGCAGTCGGTTTACGTTCTATGCAGATCGCGACCGTTCCGGTTACACCTTTGGACAGCGAGAATCGTATCAGGAGATGCGCCCGCTTTTGATGAACGGCACATACGATATTCTGATCGTAAAGGACTTCTCGCGTTTCTCCCGCCGTAACTCGCGTGGATTGGTAGAACTGGAAGACTTGCGGGATGCAGGACTTCGCATCATCGCCATAGGCGATAGTATCGACTATCCGACCTACGATGACTGGACGAATATCCGCCTGCGCTTTCTGCTCAACGAGATGCCGGTTACAGACTCCAGCCAGAAGGTAAAAGCGGTGATCGACCGCCGCCAGAAGGACGGCAAATGGATATGCTCTGTTCCATACGGCTATATCATAACCAACACCAAGAACATGACCTATGAGGTGGATGAAACTGCGGCAGCGGTCGTTCGGCTGGTATATGAGAAATACCTTGAGGGATGGGGCTATGCCAAGATTGCAAAACATCTGACGGCCAGCGGCATACCGACGCCCCGAACAGCAGAAAAGGCGCGAAAGGAAGCCGACGGTACTGTAACGCATATCCGTGCAAAGAACGTATGGAGCATCGTTTCAGTACAGGGTATATTGCAGAACGACTTCTATACCGGCGTACTCCGTCAGCGTAAATACCACAGACGCGGTATTAACGGCAAGGACTTTCAGACGGCAGAGAACGAGCATATTGTGTTCGAGGATGCTCACGAGGCGATCATTGATAAGGAAACCTTTGCTCGGGTTCAAAAGCTGATGGCGCATCGTACCAAGAGTCATTACCGGGGAATCAGCAAGTACAATAACGCATATTCGGGATTGATTTTCTGCGGGGACTGCGGAGCTCCCATGTTCGCCATGAGCCGTAAGGATCTGGCGAGGGCATATACCTGCGGCACATATCAGCGCAGGACACTTGCAGGCTGTACTGCTCACCACACGCGGATGGATTTGCTGGACGAAATTCTCCGGCAGCATCTTCGAATTGTCAGAGAAAACGGCAAGTCCATCATTGAACAGCTTGAGGAGCAGATCAAGAAGCCCGACAAGGATAAGCGTGATACGGCGGATACGATTGCTTCTTTGGAGCGTAGCATTCATGCGACAAAGGAGCACATCAAACTCCTGACCAAGCAGAAGCTCACCGAATTGAGCAGGCGACCGGAGCAGGAAGAATTGCTCAATGAGACCTACGATGCGCTGCTGGAGGAGGACATGGAAAAACTGTCCACGCTACAGAACCAGCTGACGCTTCTGCAGGAACGGCAGCACAATCAGCCGCAGATCGAGGAAGCCGCAAAGAAGGCAATTGAAATTCTCAGCGAGATCATTTCCAAGCCTGAATTCGACCGCGAGGACGTGTATTGCCTTGTAGAGCGGATTACCGTGTACGCTGATCACATCGATATTCAACTGAAATCGGACATTGATGTGCTGATCAGAGCAAGCACACTCGAGACGATAGAAACGGCTGAATCGTTCTCCATCATGGCCTATGAGCCGCCGAAACACAGCCCTGTACCCCCGAAAACTGTCAACGTTGTCAGTGGCGGCGACCCTTTGGAAATCTATACCGATCACGACGGGGAAGTGGTTTTAAAGAAATATTCCCCGATTGGCGAAATCGCGACCATCGCCAAGGATTACACGGACTCTTTGTACAGAACCCTTGGTCATATCGCCCTGATCTCGGACCGGGACGCAATCGTCGCCGTATCCGGCTCTTCCAAGAAGGATTCCTTTGAAAAAGCGCTTTCGACAGAAGCCGATCAGGTTTTAAAGGACAGAAGCGTTATTCTCAAGAATATTTCAGACGGCGACCGTCTGATTCCGCTAGTCCCGGAAGACGACGTTAACCAGTATACCGCTCAGATCATCTGTCCCATCGTGTCGGATGCAGAAGTCGTAGGCGGACTTATGCTTCTTTCAAAAGAATCGGGCGTAAGAATGACGAACGTGGATCTCAAAGTTGTCGAAACCGCCTGCGCAATCATCGGACGCCAGATGGAGCAGTAACCGCCTTTACGAAAAGGGAAAAATGTGGTACAATCCTTTATACAGTTAGGAGATGGATGTACCATGGAAATTTATGTGATTCAGACAGGCCTTACAAAGGGCGAGCTTACCCTTGATGCAGTCGACCAGTTAAAAAGCGCCGAGCATATCATTCTTCACACCGAAAGATGCGGCGCAGCGATTTGGCTTCAGGAAAATAACCTGACCTACACCTCGCTGGATTCCGTTTATGAAGAAGCGGAGGATTTTGACGAGCACATCGACATGGCGGTTGAAAAAATCCTTTCATCGGGTCATGATATCGTTCATTACCTCGTCATCGACTTGGACGATGAAACCGTGCGCGCGCTTGCAGACAGGGGCGTTTCCCTCCGCTTTATCGGTCAGAAAATGCGCGGGGGATTGACTGCCTTTGCAAAGGGCGCATATCTCACCGTTTCTGCGCTGGATGCTCGAAACGCATATTTTTCATCTCTTAACGATACTTTGATTATCGAGATCGATTCACGAGAGCTTGCAAGCGACGTAAAGCTTCTTTTGATGGACAAATATCCAGATGAAACGGACGCCTACTTTTTAAAGGGCGATGCGCTCGCCAAAATTCCGCTGATGGATCTTGACCGCATGGACGAGTATGATCACACGGCATGCTGCTTTGTGCCGGCAGTCAAAGACCTTTTAAAGCTGGAAAGGTACGATTTTTCGCATCTTCTCATGCTTGCCGCCCGTCTGCGCGATCCTGTGAGCGGCTGTCCGTGGGATAAGGAGCAGACGCACGAAACGCTTAAGCGCGACGCGCTTGAAGAAGCGTATGAGCTTCAGGATGCAATTGAAAAAGGCGATGAATTCGGCCTGATTGAAGAATTGGGCGATGTGCTTTTCGCTTGTGCCCTTCAGATCCAAATCGGCGTCGAACATGGCGAGTTTACGGAAACGGACGTAATCACAGGCGTAGTTCAAAAAATGATTTTGCGCCACAGCCACGTGTTCGGAAAGGATTCCGTTTCCAATATGGACGGCCTTTTTTCACTATGGGACGATAACAAAAACAAGGAAAAAGGGCTTTTAAGCACATCTGACGAAATGGAAGCCGTCGCCCTTGCGCTTCCGGCTCTGCTTCGCGCAAGCAAGGTAATCAAGCGTGCAGAAAAGGCGGACGCCGCTTTGGTTCCCGCGCCCGAAAGCCATGGCGCTACAGACGAAAAATCCCTTGGCGAGAGCCTTTTAAAGCAGGTCGCATGGGCACGGAAAAACGGTATCGACGCTGAAAAGGCGCTTGAAAACGCGGTCAACCGCTATATCGAAGCGTATAAGACAAGTCACCAATAAACAATCCTATCCTGCCGACGGAGGATTTTCCAAATGAATAAATCTACCCTTATCCAAAGAATTTCAGAAAAAGCAGGACTTTCCAAAAAGCAGGCGGAAAGCGCGCTGAACGCCTTTATTGATACCATCACAGAAACCCTTAAGCAGGACGAAAAAGTGCAGATCGTTGGGTTCGGCACCTTTGAAATCAAAAATCGCGCGGAGCATCCGGGGCTCAATCCCGCAACGCTTGAACCAATCACGGTAAAAGCCTCCAAAACACCCGTTTTTAAACCCGGAAAGTCCTACAAGGAAGCCTTTTAATCACTTTCGGGCGGAATCTTTCGCCTTTTCAGAAACAGGAGAGAAACATATGGCTAAAAAGACAGAAGAAGTTAAAACCACCCCCAACGAAATGCGCCTCGACAAATTTTTGAAGGTTTCAAGAATCATCAAGCGCAGATCCGTCGCCAACGACGCATGCGACTCCGACCATGTAACCGTGAACGGTAAGCCCGGTAAGCCCGGCCTGAAACTAAAGGTGGGCGATATCCTGACCGTGCGCTACGGCGCAAACGAAACCAAATACGAGGTTTTGTCCATCTCCGAATCCGTCCGCAAGGAGCAGGCTGCGGACATGTACAGGATCGTGCCATGAAGGAAAACAAAAAGATCGGCTGCGTCGTCGTGGCCGCCGGACGCGGCGCGCGGGCGGGATTTGAATACAATAAGGTTTTTCACAGATTAGACGGAAAAGCCGTTATTTCAGAAACGCTTTCGGCATTGGAGGAAAGCGGCCTGATTGACGAAATCGCATTGGTTTTGTCAGAACAGGACATTCAGGAATACGAAAAAATCAAGCTTTCAGATGGTGCATGCGGCCTTATACGTGGAATTGCCCTTGGCGGAAATACGCGTCAGGAAAGCGTGTATTCGGGCTTATGTGCGCTTTCAAACGATACGGACATCGTTTTAATTCACGACGGCGCGCGCCCGTATGTTACCAGGGAAATCATCGAAAACGTGATTTCGGACGCGATGGAATTCGGAAGCGGCGTTATATCCACAAAGGTCATCGACACCATAAAGCGCGTGGATGAATCCGGCTTTGCCATTGAAACGCCCGTTCGAGATACGCTCAGAGCCGTTCAGACCCCGCAGGCGTTTTCTTATTCTGAAATCATGAAAGCGCATAAATACGCCAAAGAAACCGGATACAACGCGACCGACGACGCGGAGCTTTACGAATATCTCTTTGGCCGCGTAAAGCTCACGGAGGCAAAATCCGCAATGGCAAACAAAAAGCTGACCCTGAAAAGCGATTTTGAGGAAAATGCGCCTCATTTCCTTTTCAGAACCGGAACTGGGTATGACGTTCACAGGCTTGTAGAGGATCGGAAGCTCATCCTCTGCGGCGAGGAAATCCCGTATGAGAAGGGACTTCTTGGGCACAGCGACGCCGATGTTGCGCTTCACGCGCTCATGGACGCAATGCTGGGCGCGTGCGCGCTTGGCGATATAGGAAAGTTGTTTCCGGACAGCGACATGTCGTATAAGGATATTTCTTCCATGCTGCTTCTGGACAGAGCAAATAAAAAAATTCTCGAAAGCGGGTTTACGCTTTCAAACGTCGACATTACCATCGTCTGCCAGCGGCCGAAGCTGAGCCCCTACATTCCCAAAATGCGCGAAAATATCGCATCCGTTTTGTCCATCCCCGTTGACCGCGTTTCCGTCAAAGCCACAACCACGGAAAAGCTGGGCTTTGAGGGAGAGGGGCTTGGTATCTCCGCGCAGGCAGTCGCAAACGTAATTCAAAAGATCTGAGGAGAAACAAATGAACAGAATCGCAAGCTTTTCCGTGGATCACGATTTCATCGTGCCCGGCATCTATCTGTCCCGCATCGACGGCGACGTTGTGACCTATGACCTAAGAACCCGCATCCCCAATCAGCCCGACCTTATGGACAACGCAACCATGCACACGTTTGAACACATGTTTGCAACGTTTGTAAGAAATTCTATTTTTTCCGAAAACGTGATCTACTTTGGCCCTATGGGCTGTCAGACGGGCTTTTATCTGCTTGTAAGAAATATGAAGCATACGGAAGTAATTTCCCTCATTCAGGAAACCCTTTCAAAAATCATCGCCTACGAGGGCGAAGTTTTCGGAAAATCCCGAAAAGAATGCGGAAATTATATAAACCTTGAACTTGAGCTGGCGAAAAAGGAAGCCATGCGCTATTATGAAGCTGTCAAAAACTACACGGAAGATAGGCTTTCCTATCCGAAGGGGGAAGAAAAATGATCGGTATCATCGCCGCCATGCAATTGGAGCTTGAAGCCATTAAAAAGAAAATCGAAAGCCCCAAATCAGAAACCGTTTCCGGTATCACCTACATATCCGGCTCCATTTACGGCTATCCCGTGGTCTGCGCAGTGTCCGGCGTCGGCAAAGTAAACGCCGCCGTATGCGCCCAGACAATGATTTTAAAGTATGCGCCCAAAGCCATTATCAATACCGGCGTCGGCGGCGCGCTGGACAAGGAGCTTAAAGTGTGCGACGTGGTGGTCGGCGACTGCGCGGTTCAGCACGACTTTGATACCTCGCCCCTGGGCGACGAAAAGGGCTTTGTGTCCACGGTGAACGTCACGCGCTTTCCGCTGGACGAAAAGCTGTCCGGGAAGCTCCTTGCATCTCTTGCGTTCCTTGGTATAAACGCAAAATTGGGAACCATCGCTACCGGCGATCAGTTTGTGTGTGATCCCAAAGTGAAGGATGAAATCGTTTCCCGTTTCTCTGCAAAGGCCTGCGAGATGGAGGGCGGCGCAATCGCGCATGCATGCTTTATGAATAATACACCCTGCGCCATTCTTCGCGCCATTTCCGACGGCGCGGACGACGGAGCCAATCTTTCCTATCAGGAGTTTGCCGAAATTGCCGCAAATCAGTCCGTCCGTGCGCTTCTTCATTTTATCAAAACGTCTCTTGCGTAAATGTTTTCTTAAGCGCCGCAGTTTCCCTTTGATTTACATGCGTATTTTAAAGGAAAATTGCGGCGCTGTATTGATTTTTGGCGCGCTTTGGGTATAATAATAATCAAAGATAGTCAAACTTCTTTCCAAAGGAGGTGTCTTCATGGCACAGCTTTCAGATACCATTGAAAGATTTATAAAAGAGCTTATGGAGGAAGACGCCCAGATCGAGCTTAAAAGGAACGAACTGGCGCAGCATTTCGGCTGCGCGCCTTCCCAGATCAACTATGTTTTAGCCACGCGCTTTTCGGTTGATCACGGCTACATCATCGAATCGCGAAGGGGCGGCGGGGGATTTGTGCGCATTGTCCGTATGACCCATCCTGGCGGAAGCACGCTTTTGGACGCGCTTTTAAATCGAGTTGGCACGGAAATCGATGAGGAATCCGCAAATGCGATCATCGTGCTTTTGTTTGAAAGAAAACTGATCACAAAAAACGAAGCGATGCTCATGCGCTCGGCTGTCGCCAAAAACGCGCTTGCCCTTCCCGTCAGCGCTAAAAATGTATTGCGCGCTGCCGTCATGCGCAATATGCTATCGCAGGTATTCAGAAATTTAGAGGAGGACTCCCGCCATGATGTGTGACGAATGCGGCGTTCGCCCCGCAAACATTCACCTGACCACCTTTACAAACGGCGAAAAGCAGGATAAAAACCTGTGCGCCACCTGCCTTACTAAATATAAAATGAATCTTTCATCCATCGACTTAACCAACCTTGCAGGCATCCTCGGCGGTTTTATCGAAAAAGCGCTGACAAACAAAAAAGAAGAACCCTATTCGGATTTTTCCGCCACGTGCGAAACCTGCGGTATGGACTACAGCCAGTTTAAAAGAAACGGCATGCTGGGCTGCGCAGACTGCTACAAGGCGTTTCGGGAGCCCATTGAAGAAATGCTTACCCGCATGCACGGAAACGCGCAGCACGTGGGGCGCGTTCCGGGCGGCGTAAACAGCCAGGTATCTTTAAGACTTCAGATTGATAAATTAAAACAGCAATTGACCCGCGCCATATCCGAAGAAGAATACGAAGCTGCCGCGACCATCCGCGACCAGATCCGGGCGCTTACAAACGAGCTGAAAGTGAAATCAGAGGTCGGGGAGGGCGCAGCCAATGAATAAATATCCGACGGCTCCCGAATCCGACGTAGTTGTTTCCTGCAGAGTCCGCCTTGCACGCAACTATTCCGACATCCCTTTTGCAGCCAAGATGGAAGATGCACATGCAAAGGAAACCGTTTCCCGCGCCGTCAAAAGCATTCAAAACGCCAACATGCTCAGCATGTATCGCCTGTTTCCCATGAACGAAATGAGCGAAACCGAGCGAAAAATACTGGTTGAAAAACATCTTGTGAGCCTTGATCTTATTTCCAATAAAGTTCATGGCGCCGCGATCATATCCACCGGCGAAACTGTTTCCATCATGGTAAACGAAGAGGATCATTTGAGGATTCAGGGTTTTCTGCCGGGGCTGCAGCTTGAGAAGGCCGCGCAATTGGCGTTTCACGCAGACGACGTTTTGTCAAAAAACGCGCCTATCGCCTTTGACAGCAAATGGGGATATCTGACCGCCTGCCCGACCAATGCGGGAACAGGCTTAAGAGCAAGCGCACTTGTGCATCTTCCGGCCATTACCATTATGAAAAAGATGGGCGCGGTCATCCAGGCGTTTGGCAAAATCGGCTTTACCGTTCGCGGTCTTTACGGCGAAGGCACGGAAGCCGAAGGAAACCTTTATCAGCTTTCCAACCAAACCGCCATGGGCCGAAGCGAAGAGGACGTAATCCGAAGTCTGATCGACGCGTGCGAGCAGGTGGCCGAGCAGGAAAGAGAGGCTCGGAAAAATCTCATCGAACACGATCAGGACGCGTTCATCGATAAAATGATGCGCTCTGTGGGCATACTTTTAAACGCAAGGCTTTTGGACGAAAAGGAGTTTATGCGACTTATGTCGGATGTGCGCCTCGCAGCGGGCGTAGGCATCATCAACGCGCCGATTTCGGCAATTGACGAGCTCATCACAAAAATGCAGCCCGCGTCGCTTTCATCCCTTGCAGAAGCCCCTTTAAACGCGCGCGATCTTATGCTGCTTCGCGCAAGCGAGGTACGCTTATCGCTTTCAACGCTCATCAAGGACAACGATACGTTTATTTCGGAGGAAATCAAATAATGTTTGGAAAATATTCGGAGCGTACTAAAAGAGCGCTCGAAAACGCGCAGAGAGAAGCTATGCAGCTCGGGCGCGACTATATCGGAACGGAGCATTTGCTTCTGGGCATGATGTCGGATCCCGGAAAAGCTGCGGGAATCTTTTCCGCCATTTCTCTTGACAATCTTCGTGAAGAAATTCTTGGGCTGGTCGGAAAAGGGGAAAGCGCCGCCCCAATCAAGCAATTAAGCTTTACCATTCGCTCAAAAACCGTTCTTGAAATGAGCGTTCGTGAAGCAAGAGACCTCGGAAGCGACGCTGTAGAGCCCGAACACGTTCTGCTTGCGCTCATGCGCGAAAGAGCGGGCGTTGCGGCGCACGCACTGGTCAAAATGGGCGTAAACCTGAACGAAGCAAGAAGCGAGCTTATAAAGGCATTGGGCGGCCCTAAAAAATCAGACGCCAACGCAGGCGACGGCGTACCCAAAGCCGAAGGCAACGACACGCCCATGCTCGATACCTATGCGCGCGATCTTACAAAGGCTGCGCAGGCGGGCGATCTCGATCCCGTCATCGGACGCGCCAAGGAAATTGAGAGAATCGTTCAGATCCTTTCAAGGCGCACAAAGAACAATCCTGTTTTGATCGGCGAGCCCGGCGTCGGCAAATCCTCCATCGCCGAGGGCCTTGCCCAGAAGATCATCGACAGTAATATTCCGGAAATACTAAGGGGAAAGCGTCTGGTTTCCCTCGATCTTCCCGGCATGCTTGCGGGCGCAAAATACAGGGGCGAGTTCGAGGAGCGCCTCAAAAACACGATGGCCGAAATCCGCCGCGCCGGAAACGTGATTCTGTTTATCGACGAACTTCACACCATCGTCGGCGCGGGCGCAAGCGAAGGCGCAATCGACGCTGCCAACATCATGAAGCCGCTTCTGGCCAGAGGCGAAATGCAGTGCATCGGCGCAACCACCTATCGGGAATACCACAAATATATTGAAAAGGACGCGGCGCTTGAAAGACGTTTTCAGCCCGTAAACGTAGGCCAGCCTACAAAAGAAGAAAGCGTCGAAATCCTGATGGGGCTTCGCGAAAGATACGAAAATCACCACAAAGTACGCATTACGGATGAAGCGATTCAGGCCGCCGTTCACCTGTCCGACCGCTACATTTCCGACCGTTTTTTGCCTGACAAGGCTATTGATTTAATCGACGAAGCGGCTTCCCGAGTACGCATCCGCACCTTTGCAGCGCCTCCGGATATGCAGGCGCAGGAAAAACGCCTGGAGGAACTTGAAAACGAAACAAAGAAAGCGGTTTTGGAAGAAAACTTTGAAAAAGCCGCTGAAATGCGTGATCAGAAGAAAAACCTTCAGAAAGAGATCGACGATACGCGTAAGGAATGGGAAAAGCGCAGGGAAGAGAAAGTTGAGACCGTGACGGAGGAGGAGGTCGCGCAGATCGTGTCCCTTTGGACGGGCATTCCCGTCACGCGCATGACCGAGGACGAGGCGACAAGGCTTCTTAAAATGGAGGAAATCCTCCACAAACGCGTCGTCGGTCAGGACGAGGCCATTAAAGCCGTAGCGCGCGCCGTAAGACGCGCAAGAGCCGGCCTTAAAGATCCGAACAGGCCCATCGGCTCGTTTATCTTCTTAGGCCCGACGGGCGTAGGTAAGACGGAGCTTTGCAAGGCTCTTGGCGAAGCTTTATTCGGCGATGAAAACAGTCTCATTCGAATCGACATGTCCGAATATATGGAAAAATTCTCCGTTTCGCGCATGATCGGCTCTCCGCCCGGCTATGTGGGATATGAAGAGGGCGGACAATTGACCGAAAAGGTAAGAAGAAAGCCCTACAGCATCTTGCTCCTTGATGAAGTTGAGAAGGCGCACCCGGACGTATTTAATGTGCTTCTTCAGATTCTGGAAGACGGAAGGCTCACAGACGGACAGGGAAGAATCGTCGATTTTAAAAACTGCGTGGTCGTTATGACCTCAAACGCCGGTGCGCACACCATCGGAAAACAGCGGGCGGTTGGCTTTGGAAGCGCCTTTGACGATGAGAAGAGCTATGAAAAGATGAAGGATTCCATCATGGTCGAGGTCAAAAAGCTCTTTAGGCCTGAATTCATCAACCGCGTGGACGAAATCATCGTCTTCCATTCGCTTGAACAGACGCACATCGATTCAATTGCAGAGCTCATGATGAACACAGTCGCCAAGCGTCTTAATGAGCGCGGCATCGAGCTTGAAATCACGCATGAAGCCGCCCGCGTCGTCGCTCAGGCCGGATACGACCTTCAGTACGGCGCGCGCCCGTTAAGACGCGCCATCCAGCGGCTGGTCGAGAACGCGCTGAGCGAGGATATTCTGGCTGGCAATGTAAAAATCGGTCAGAAAATCAGAGCATTGGCGGACGGAGAAAAGCTGAAGTACGAAAATATCAACGAAGAATAGTTTAGACAACGACAGAGCAGGCGATCATCGTGTCGCCCGCTCTGTTTTTATACGGTTTTCTAAAATCCGGACAGCAGATTCTCAAACAAATCCGAAAGAGCCTTTTTCCCGGAAACCTCAACGCCATCGGATTCAAGACTTACGAGCGAAACGCCCGCGTCAAACATGATCTTGTTTCGAACCGCCATGGTATAAACCGCGTTCTCTTTTTTTCGCGCAATGCGGATTTCCTTTTCTTCGCCTGTCTTTCCGTAAACGGATGCGACAAGCTCCTTTTTTCCTTCGGTTTCTTCAAACAGCAAATATTCCTCCGCATCGCTCTTGATTTTAACGCGTATTATCACTTCATCGCCCAATTCGTAAACCTCAGGCGCATCCGGGCGATTCGGCGTTTGAAAAGCAGGGGAGAGGACGGACGGCTGATTGCTTTTTAGAAAAATTTCCGTCTGGACAAGCGACTTGGGCGCGTTTTCAGGGGCAAGCCACACGCGCCTTTGCGTGGTCAGCGCGTTTTTGTCGATGGAGAGCTCTATGAGTGAATCCGGCTTTTCAAATTCTTTTCCCGCTTCCGCTTTCATAAATTCCGCCATAAGCTTACAGGCAAACGAGCCGCTTTCCGTTTCCTTAAGGCGCATATTTCCTTTTGTCTCGTCAAAGCCCATCCAGATCACTGCTGAAATTTCACTCGTATACGCCGCCGTCCATGCGTCTCTGTTGTGATTTTCATCCAGCGAAACCGTACCCGTTTTGGCGGCTACCGGACAGGGTGCGTCCTTCAGCGCACGCGCGCTGCCCGTCTGGGCGGCGGTTTTTAACATACTTGTGAGTATATATGCGCTTTGAGAGGAAATTGCGCGCTTATTCTGCGGCGCAAATTCATACACGGTTTTTCCGTTTCTGTCCGTGATTTTTGTAATCGCATGCGCATTAACCGCCTTTCCTCCGTTTGAAAGCGCAGCGTATCCTTGCGACAGCTCCTTGGGCGTGACGCCTTTTGTCATGCTGCCAAGGGCGAGGGCAAGGCCGTTATCGTCCTGATGCACGGGGAGACCGAATCTTTTTATATACTCCCGCGCCTTCTCAATGCCCGTAAATTCGATCAGGGAGACGCTTGCAACGTTTAACGATCTTGAAAGCGCGTCTCTGAGCGTCACAAGCCCGTTATAGCTGTCGCCTGCATTTTTCGGCGTATATCCGCCGTCAAATATTCGTTTTGTATCATCCACAATGCTGGTCGGCACCATCCCGAGTCCGTCCACTGCCGCCGCATACACCGATAAGGGCTTAAGCGCGGATCCAGGCTGTCTTCTGCTGTCCAAAGCGCGGTTAAGGCCGCGCCTGACTGCGTACTCGCGCCCGCCGACCACGCACAATATGCCGCCGGTATCCGAATCAATGGCAATAAACGCGCTCTCGGCCTTTTCGCCTGTTTCCGCATCCTTTGGAAACAGGCTTTCGTTTTTATATATCTTTTCGATTCTTCTTTGTCTGTCCTGATCGAGGCATGTGTAAATGCGAAATCCGCCTGATAAAATCTGATCGGCCGTCAGATTAAGCGCTTTTTCCGCCTCTTTCAAAACCATATCTTTGTACCAGCCGTAATCCTGTTTCTCGTTTTCCGAAATCAATCGAACGGCTTCGCTTTTTGCCTTTTCCATCTCGTCCCGCGTTATATATCCGTCTTCCTCCATCCTCGAAAGAACGTAATTTCTCCTTTCGATCGCCTTTTCATAATCGGTAAACGGGCCGTAGGCGGAGGGCGCTTTAATTACGCCGGCAAGCATTGCGCTTTCCGAAACGGTGAGCGCACCCACGCTTTTTCCAAAATATATCCGGCTCGCGCTTTCAATCCCGTAGGCGCCTGCTCCAAAGTAGACGGTATTGAGATACGCCGTTAATATCTCATCCTTCGTCATTTTTCTTTCAAGCTTCATTGCAAGAACGGCTTCGTTGGCTTTTCTGGATATCTTCTTATCAGCGGATAAATGCGTGAGCTTTACAAGCTGCTGCGTGATGGTCGATCCGCCTTCCCGGTAGGAGGCGGATTTTATGTTGCTGATCACAGCGCCCATAATGCGCTTTACATCAACGCCTGCGTGCGCATAAAACCGCTTGTCCTCGCAGGCGACAAACGCGTCTTTGACGTGCTTTGGGATTTCCTCGCTCTTGACATACATTGCGCTTTTTGTCTGCCCGACCGCTCCGATTTCATTTCCGTCTTTGTCGAAAATAACGCTGGCCGCGCCGGAGGATGTGATTTTTTTTAGATCCAGCTTTTGCCACGACGGAAAATCAAGCGCGAACAGGAAAAGAAACGCGCCGAGAACAAACGCGATTGACAGAATTATTTTTACTTTTTTCAAATACATCGCCTCCCGGAAATCCTTTCTATTTTGGCATGTTTCCCTTTGTTTTATGCGTTTTCCAGAAGTTGTTCGTGGACAAAGAATGCTGTTAATTATACAATAATGACATGAAAACGGAGGCGATGTGTATATGCCCAAATACTATTACCTGAACGGCGCATCAGTCATTCTGATTGCGAGCGCTTTGACAGTATCCCTTTGGGGGAGCCGTATGTTTCCCTTCACCTATGAGTTGTCCGTGTGTCTCTCGGTATTGGCGCTTTCCCTGTTTGTCATTTCTGCAATGACCAGACGCAAAATGCCCTCATACACGGAAGCGAAACCTCAAAAGCACATCAAAACCAATGAAAAACAGAAATCCTGCATCCGCTTTGCAGACGTTGCGGCAAACGACAACGCAAGAAAAAGCCTCATGGAGCTAGTCGATTTTTTAAAGCATCCTGAAAAATACGCGCGTCTCGGCGCGAGAATTCCGCACGGCGTTTTGCTATACGGCCCGCCAGGCACAGGAAAGACGCTTCTTGCCCGCGCATTGGCAGGCGAAGCTGACGTTCCGTTTCTTGCGATGAACGGTAGCGACTTTGTGGAAATGTATGTGGGCGTCGGCGCAAGCCGCGTGCGCGACACATTCAAAAAAGCGCGAAAATATGGAAAATGCGTAATCTTCATCGACGAAATCGACACGCTCGGTCGCGCAAGAAACGCCAATTCCTCAGAGGAGCGCGACCAGACGTTAAACGCCCTTCTAAGCGAAATGAGCGGGTTTTCTCCCGCCGACGGCATTATCGTTGTCGCCGCGACCAATCGATGGGAAATGCTCGATCCTGCGCTTTTAAGGCCAGGCCGGTTTGACAGACAGATCGAAGTCGGCATGCCCGCAATGAACGAAAGAATGGATATATTAAAGCTGCACGCGAAAAACAAGCCCTTATCGAAAAATGTGAGCCTTACTGAGCTTGCCAAAGAAACGGCATTTTTCTCGGGCGCGTCGCTTGAAAACCTTTTAAACGAAGCGGCCATCAGAGCGGCGAGGCGCAACGCCCTTCAGATTGAGAAGGAGGATGTAGATAAGGCCTTTATTTCAGTAACCGCAGGCGAGGACGGACGCGCGCACGAAAATGAGAACGAGAAAATCATAATCGCCGTTCACGAGGCGGGTCACGCGCTTGTGTCTTATCAGCTGTTCGGATCGAATATCCAAAGAATCAGCATCCTCCCGTCATCCGGCGGCGCAGCAGGGTACAACCTTCTGGTTCCTGAGGAAAAGACGCTTTATACAAAGGAGGACATGGAAAAGAAAATGCTCGTGCTGCTTGCAGGCAGGTGCGCGGAAGAAATCGCATTTTCAAAAGAGGGCGTCACTTCGGGCGCGCTCAGCGACATCAAAAGGGCAAGCGAAATTTCTGTAAATTATGCATGCGAGCTCGGCTTTTTGGATCATCCCGCCATTCATGAGGCGACCTTTGTAAAGGCGTTTGGCGGAAGGTATGAAATAAGCGAACGGGCGCGGAGAATCCTTTCTGACTTATACGACGAAGCGCTTTCCTTTTTGACGGAGAATAAAGAGGCGTTAACCTGCCTTGCAAGCGAGCTTCTTTTGAACGAATCCATGTCAAAAAGCGAAATCGACTGCTTTTTCAAAAGACACCCGCTTCACGTGTCGAACGAAAACAAGGATTCTACAAAAGTAGACGCAATTTGAAACAGGCGGCAAAGCGGTTCATAAAGAATCATCCTTCCCATCAAAACGCGGGAAGGATGATTCTTTTATATGCTTCGGTATGACGAGGACTCAAAAACGCTCACCGTACGCTTATCGGGCGAACTTGACCAGCACATGGCGGAAAAAATCAGAAATACGATTGATTCGGAAATTCTGAAATCAGGCGCTAACAATCTCGTATTTGATATGAGCGAGAGCACGTTTATGGATTCAAGCGGCATTGGCATGCTGATTGGAAGATACAAGCTGATGAAGCGGCGAAACGGCGGGGTAGAGGTTATGGGCATGCAGGAAAACGTCATGCGTATTTTTAAAATGTCAGGTCTCAATCAGATTATGAAGGTAAAGGAAAGGGCGTAAAAACATGAGCATCATAAACGAAATCCGCGTGGATTTTTTATCTGTACCCGAAAACGAAAGCTTTGCGCGCCTGACGATCAGCGCGTTTCTCCTCCCGTTAAATCCCACGCTTTCGGAAGTCAGCGACGTGAAAACCGCCGTCTCCGAAGCTGTAACAAATGCGATCATTCACGGCTACGGCAAAAAACTCGGAACCGTGAGGCTTCACGCCACGCTTACCGACACGCGCCTTTTAACCGTCGACATCACCGACAACGGGCGCGGAATCGGCGACATCAAGCAGGCCATGCAGCCCTTCTGGACGAGCGTGGACGGGTTTGAACGAAGCGGCATGGGCTTTACCGTTATGGAAAGCTTTATGGACTCCATAGACGTTGCAAGCAGAGTCGGCGCGGGCACGACCGTTCGCATGTACAAACAGATTGCCTTTGGCGCCGAGCGCGCGAAGGAAGCGTGACGCAAAAAGCATACGAAAGCACAGAAATGCTCATACGCATAGCGCAGGCCGGCGATAAAGAGGCAATGGAGACGCTGGTCACGGAAAACGACGCGCTGATTCGGTTTGTTGTAAAGAAATTTTCCGGGCGCGGAAAGGAATACGAGGATCTTTATCAGCTTGGCAGGATCGGACTTGTGAAGGCAATTCAAAAATTCGATGCTCATTTTGACGTGCGGTTTTCAACCTACGCCGTTCCTGTCATTATGGGCGAGATCAGAAGGTTTTTGCGGGACGACAACCCGATTCATGTCTCCAGAACCATCCGCGAAAACGCGAAAAAAGCCATTGACTTTGTAAACGCCTATACAGAGGCGCATGCGGCCTCCCCGTCCATTGAAGAAATCTGCAGAAAAACAAGCCTTAAGCGCGAAGAAGTCGTTTTAGCGCTTGACGCGACAAAGCCCGTAAAGAGCTTAACGGAACCGGTCAACAATGACGGCAAGCGAATGCTGCAGGATACCGTTGGCGAAAACCCATATGAATCGGTAGATAAAAACCTTCTCGTCGAAAGCCTCTTAAAAAGCCTTGACGAGAAGGAACGAAAACTGATTACACTCAGATATTTTGATCGGCTTACACAATCACGCGTCGCCGAAATCTTAGGACTTACGCAGGTTCAGGTATCGCGCCTTGAAAAAAAGCTTTTGCTGCGCTTAAGAAAGAACACCGTCTAAAATATGGGTAAAATCGAGCGTCGCAAAATAATCCTTCGGGGTTTCGGCTCTTCGAATGAGCTCAAATTCGCCGTTAGTCTTTAAAAGAACCTCCGCGCTTCTCAAGCGGCCATTGTAGTTATAGCCCATGCTTCTTCCGTGCGCGCCGGTATCATGGATAACGATGATGTCTCCCATTTCGATTTCGGGTAAGGGTCTGTCGACGGCGAACTTATCGTTGTTTTCGCAAAGGGAGCCGACGACGTCGTAAACCTTCGTGTTTTCGGCGTTTTCCTTTCCTGCGACAGTGATGTGATGGTACGCGCCGTACATGGCCGGGCGCATAAGGTCGGCGGCGCACGCGTCTACGCCGATGTATTCTTTATGAATATGCTTTTCGTGAATCGCCGTGGTTACGAGCCAGCCCGTGGGGCCGGTTATGTAGCGGCCAAGTTCGGAGGCGATTTTGATCTCTTCCATGCCGTTTGGTACGCATATTTCTTCAAAGGCTTTTCTTACGCCTTCGCCGATGGCGTAAATATCCGCTTCCGTCTGTTCGGGCTTAT
>JAFQIF010000039.1 GCA_017397695.1 Clostridia bacterium | reverse complement strand
TGGTCGCTCCGGCTCTTGACCGTGAACGTTTCGTGATAGATCTCGCTGAGAATCTTCTTCATACAAACTCACCTCTTGCCCAAACAATAACACGGAAAAACGCCCATTTCAAGGATGCCGACAAAAGTCGCAAGCAATGCAAGTGGATATCCACTTGCTCTGCTTGTTGAGGGCAATGCCCCCAATCCCCTTGTGAACGCACGGTGAACTCGTGCGGCTGTGCCCTTCTAAGAAGGGCTTATTTGGGTTTGCAAAAAGGTCAATAGAAAAAGGGGCATCCATCGCTGGATACCTCCTCATGTCTTGAGTGTCGGATTTTGTTGTTTTCATTATAGTTTTTGTTTTAACAAGAGAAAATATAAAAAACCGAGGTTAGAATATTGAAAAAACGGCTTCTGCCGCACGGCTGTCTTGTTTCCCTTGCACAAGACTTTCCCCTCTGATACGATTTCTATAGCCACGATCAAACCGCCAAATCCGCGAGCTCAAAGCCGCTGGAGCGGATAAAATCATCTTCGAATATGAGCATACCGACGCCAAGGTCAAAAAAAATTTGCAGATGCTACTGGACACTGCCCAAGAGGGCGACACCATCATCACGCTGGAAGTCAGCCGACTGTCCCGATCCACGCAGCAGCTCTGCGAAATCATCAACACGATCCGCAAAAAGCGATTGAGGTTGGTCATTGTCGGCAGCATCACGATCGATTGTCGAAACGGGCAGATTGATCCGATGTCCGAAGCTTTCATGAAAATGGCCGGTGTATTCTCCGAGTTGGAATTGCAAATGATCCGCAGTCGTGTCAAAAGCGGCATGGCGAATGCAAAGGCTAAAGGCATAAAAGTCGGCAGGAAGCCTACAACAAAAGAGGACATTCCTGCCGTATTCTATAGACATTATCCCGCTTATACAGCTAAGAAGATGAATGTCAGCGAGTTGGCAAGGGTTTGCAAGCTGAGCAGGCCGACGGTATACAAGTATCTAAAGCTCTTGACATTCCCTAACCAATTCTCTCAGCAACCATCTATTTCAGATAAATCCTCTCGCTTTGACAGTTCAACTCCGTCTTAAGCGGCTGGCTAAAGAGGTCAATTGTGATACAAGGGACGGATGCAGAACTAAGTGGGTGCATCATTGACTGCCAATCCTTTTTTACTTCATGGATAGCAATTCAAGCACCGCGCTGATGAACGCATCTCCCGGTGCAAGCAGATGCAGCTGCGCAAGGAAGGACATGCTGTCCTTGCTGCTGTGCGCGATGCGCATGACGCTGTCCTTCAGGTCAAAGTTCATGTACGCAGGAACCAGCAGCTTCTCAAGCGCCTTTACCCAGTCAATCGCCGGGCACTGCGGTGCCATCGCCCATACCAGAGAGACTGCCTCAGCGCCCGCCTCCAGCGTGAGGGACAGCGTTCGGGTCGCCTCATTGTACGCTGCTGCATATGCACAGCTCGCCTGATCGGGCAGCACGTTCTCTACGCCGCACAGGTCCACAACATAGCGCCGTCCGGACGGGATAACCGAAGCTTCACCCTGAGGCGCCGCAATGGTCACAGACAAGCCCTCGCTCTGCTCCAGCGCGAAGCGCGTAACCGCCTGACGATACTCCGCCGCGCCCGGTATTCTTCCATTGTCCTCAATCATCTCATATGCGCCAGACGTACCCGGATACACCTTGATGCGGATGACCTCAGGCAGCACTCCGCCGTTTTGGGGCTGCTCCGCTGCGTCCATCGGCAGAATTGATCCGGCCTTCAACAGCACAGGCATGCTCTCAAGCGGACGATGCATCGCAATACGCTGCCCGCCCTCATAGCGCATACCGGTAAAGAAGTCGATCCATTCGCCTTCAGGCAGAAACACATCCGTGCGCGCCAGTCTTGTCGTTTCGTCCGTGGGCGACGTAACCGGGCAGACCATCATACTCTCCCCCAGCATGTACTGATTCTTACAGACGAAATAAAGTGCAAATTCATCCGGATAGTCGTAGTACATGGGGCGCAGCAGCGCAGCGCCTTCCCGGCTGGCGGTCAGGTTTTCCGTATAGAGCCACGGCAGCAGCTGATGGCGCAAACGCAGGTAATCCTTCATGATTTCACAGATCTCGCCCGGATACACCCACGGCTCCTTGCGCATGAACTCGCTGGGCGAGGAATGCAGACGCACAACCGGCGAAAATACGCCAAACTGCACCCAGCGCAGCGCCTTTTCATTGTCCTTATCGCCGTGCATATGGCCGCCGATATCATGGCTCCACCATGTGTAGCCGATATTCGCCGCTGTCGATGTGAAATACGGCTGGAAGTCAAGCGACGCCCACGTAGCGAACGTATCGCCGGAGAAGCCCACCGGATAACGGTGACTGCCCGGTCCGCCGTAGCGCGAGAGAATTACAGCAGGCTTGTCGTTGCGGATCGCATGCAGGTAGCGCGTATGGTTGAGCACGAACAAGGGATCCATGCCCGGGTCGGAACTTCCGCCCTTCTGCTGCCAGTCGATCCACCAGAAGTCCATGCCCGCCTCCTCAAAGGGCGTCAGCACGCACTTCTCAAAGGCGGCAAGGTACTGATCATCCGCCGCGTCAAACGGAAATGGCTTGCCGCTTTGCGGGTCTTCTCCCATTGCCTCAGCCATCTGCGGATACATGTCGTCGCAGGCACGCACACCGTCCGCCGGGTGATCGTTGAGCGTCACACGCAGACCGTGCTCATGCAGCCATGCCATGAGTTTTTCCGGCTCGGGGAATTTCTCCCTGTCCCAGGTATAGCCCGTCCAGCCGGGGCCATACTTGGGATCAATCTGCGTCAAATGCCAGTTCATGTCCAGCACGGAAACGGACAGCGGCACGCCTTCCTCACGGAACTGCTCCATCAGCGCCTGATAGCTTTCCTGCGTATACGGGTAGAATCGACTCCACCAGTTGCCCAACGCATAGCGCGGCAGCGGCGGCGTCTTGCCGGTAAGATGATAGAAATCCTTCAGGCATGCCTTGTAATCGTGCCCATAGGCGAACAGGTATAGATCCATGCCATGGCTGACAGCAGGCATCAGCCTGCCGGTTTCATCCATCCGCATGGTATCGCTGTCGTCGAGCACCGCGTATCCCTTCATGGACATGATGCCTTCGTCCAGCGCAATGGCGCCGTTGGCCTCATCGAGCGTGCGCGCTGTGCCCTTTAGGGTCTCCGGCTTGTCGCCGTAATGCCAGATGCTGGCATACACGCTGAACTGACCCTTGAGCGTCGCCTTCAGGCCCGTGCCCGAAAACGGCTGCTTGTCATATTCAAGGCGCACAGCGTCGGTTTCCACGGTCAAAAGGCACTCGTTCTCGGTCACTGTAAAGGCAACCTTTGGAAACTCCCGACAGATCGCCGTCTGCGTGGCCGTGTCGCAGAACGCATTGTCCGCCTCATATTCAAGGCGCAGAAGACGGTCTGTCAGCACGGTGATGCGATAGCCATCTCCCGTAATCACAGCGTCCTCGCGGGCATGAGGCCGGATCGCCCAAAGATCAGTAAATTTCATAAATCACGCCTGCTTTCTGAAAATGAATCAGGGGCTGCCGCATGGTTGCAGCAGCCCCTTTGTCACTACCTGCTGACTTGCAGCGGGTGTATACGGTTTTTACTGCGCCATGTAGCGCTCGTAAGCGGCCTCTTCGATGGCGATGAGGTCCTCAACGCCCATCTTCTGCAGCTGCTTGATGTAGGCGTCCCACTCTTCCTCGACGCCGCCCTCGGTGACCCAGTGCGCATACTGCTGGCTCACATAGCTGTAGATGTCGGCGCTCAGGAAGGCCTTCTCGTCCAGCTCTTCAGCGGTGTAGGCCACGACCGGGAAGGTATCGCGAGCAAACTCAGCGCTCACGGCGTTGTCAGCCAGCTTGATGCCGTCGCCTTCGGTGGTCGGCAGGATGATCTTGGACTCGAACTCCTCGCTCATGTACTTCGGGCCATGATCGCGGAAGGAGAAGGTCCAGCAGGAGGTATCGAGGTTGATGCCGGAGTCGGCAGACGGGAGCAGAACCTCATAGGTGCCGTCCTCGTTCTTGGCGATCTTGCCGTCGCCGATGGAGCCGTAGTAAGTCTGCAGGGAGGCCTCGTCGGTGTAGAACTGGTCAGCCCAGGTCAGCAGCGCGCCAACGTCTTCGCAGTTCTTGGTGATGACGAGCTCGTTCTTGCCGTAGTTGAGGAAAGTCGGGTCAGCTTCGACATAGCGGTTGCCATCCGGGCCTTCGAGGGCCGGAACGACGGTGTAGTGCACAGCATTGCCCAGCAGCTCGGAGTCGGCAGTCCAGGCGAAGATGATGCCGGTACGCGGGCCGGCGGCGGTATCCTGAACCTTGGCGCGGACCATGTCGGCAGTCTGGGTGAAGTGCTCCGGATCGAGCGCGCCGTTCACGTAGAGCTCACGGGCCCACTTGACGGCTTCCTTGTAGTTATCCTGCATCGGCATAAAGACCGGCTCATTCGCTGCATTCATGCCCATGAAGTTGCCCGCGCGGGACACCTGCACGCCGAAGGGCACCAGCAGGTTGTTCAGGTCGCCGGCCAGAGAGGAAGAAGCGATGAAGCCGTAACGGCCCTCGCCGGACTGGCTGAACTTGACGAGCACGTCGGCCAGCTCAGCATAGGTGGTCGGCATCGCCAGGCCGAGCTCCTCGAGCCAGACCTTGTTGATGTACATCTGGTTGGCAACGGCCGGACGCATCGGCAGCTTCTTGGGCAGGGACCAGATCTTGCCCTCAGCGTCGGTGACCAGCGCCTTCATCGCCGGATCCTTCTCAAAGATGGCGGTGAGGTTGGGCATGTACTGCGGGATCAGTTCGCTGAGCTCGACAAAGTAGTCGGAGTTCGGGATGATGTCCGCATCGGTCAGGGAGATGGAGCCAAAGAAGGCATCCGGCAGGGCCTCAAGGCCGCTGGCCAGCATCAGGGACTTCTGGTCGGCCCAGTTCGCGTTGTAGTAGGGCTGCCATTCGATTTCAACGCCGGTCTTCTCGCCGATTTCCTTCAGGAAAGCGGTCTGGGTGAAGTCGACGCCCCAGGTCTCGGTCCAGCGGACGCAAGCCA
>JAFQIF010000038.1 GCA_017397695.1 Clostridia bacterium | reverse complement strand
GGTGAGCAAGCCGGAAAAAGCGCTGATTGCCTTTAAGAAGGTGTTCTTGTGCGCGGGAGAAACCACCCGAGTGACGCTTGGCTTTACTGCGCGGGATTTGGCGTACTATAATGTATCTCTCCATGACTGGGTGACGGAGGATGGCGTGTACAGGCTGCTGCTTGGCGCATCCTCGCGTGATATCCGGCTGGAGGCGTCCCTCTTTTATCAGAGCGATATGCTCTACACCATGACGCCTACCGGCGAAACCATGCTTGGATAAGGAGAAATCTCGATGCTCGGCCAACCTGTTTATATTTCTTCTTCATACGGCGCGCAGATCCGTATGGACTGCTATGTGCCGCATGTTTCCCGCGAGATTGACCCGCAGGTGAAGCGCCCTGCCATTGTGGTTTGCCCTGGCGGCGGCTACCGCTTCTGCTCTGAGCGGGAAGCTGAACCCGTCGCGCTGCGCTTTCTCGCGGAGGGCTTTAACGTGTTTATCGTTTGGTACCGCGTGCATGAATCTGGGGCGAAGGGCAAGGACCATGACGCAAAAAAATGGTATAGCGAATCGCGTGACCATGTGTTTCCGATGATGCAGCATGACGCGGGCGCGGCCATTGCCTATGTGCGCAGCCATACCAGGGAGCTGTATACCGATCCTGACCGCATTGCTATCCTCGGCTTTTCTGCCGGTGGTCATCTGGCTGCAAGCGTATCGGCGCTGTGGAACCATGCAGAAGTATGGCAGGAGATCGGCCTCGCACCGAAGGATGTGCGCCCGAATGCGGCGGTACTGTGTTATCCGGTCATCGCGGCGGATGAGGATGCGCACCGCGGTTCGTTTGAAAACCTCACGGGCAGCAAGGCGGTGGAGGATCATCAGCCGTATAGCGTGCTGAACTGGGTGAGCGGGGACTTCCCGCAGACTTTCCTCTGGCATACATTTTCTGACCCCAGCGTTCCAGTCAAAAACAGCCTGCGCATGGCACTTGCGCTGGCTGATGCCGGGGTGAAAACGGAGATGCACATCTTCCCCGAGGGAACGCATGGACTTTCCCTTGCCAATGAAATCATCGCCCCGCCCGAGAAGCCCGAGCTTATTGTGTCTGCCTGCCAGATCTGGCCGCAGCTGGCGGCGAGGTTCCTCAAGGGGATGTAATATTTTCCTGATCGATGAACTCACCGGATTATATGCCGGTGAGTTGTCTTTGTATATGGGCAAAATGGCCGGGAATCTGGCAGATAGGATCAAAAACAGGGGCACCGGAAAATCAGAAAATGTATCCGTTTTGCCGTGGCGAATTCATGAAATGTATTCCCAGAGGACGCACAAAGTGTGGTACAATATACTGCATATACTGGGATATTGCCGAAAAAGGGGGCAGGAGGATGAGAGAAAAAAAGAGCGGCGTCATGCATTTCCCGCAGTCGGTCCGCATCGCCATCTTTATTCTGATCTTCATTGTGCTGCTCACGGTGTATGTCTGTCTGTTTCAGATGATTCAGCAGAGCGCGGAGGCCGGCAGGCAGCGAGCGCGAGAATTGGAAACCATCTTTACGCTGACACAGGAGAAAACCGACGCGCAGTTTTCTGCGCTCTACCAGATTGCAGCGAGCGCGCACAGCAACCAGACCCTGCGCAAGGTCTCGCTGCGCGAATACAACGTCATCGACGAGATGAGTGCGATTGACGAGCTGGAAAAGCTGATTGCGGCAAATCCCCTGTTTGATTACGCATATTACTACGTCCGGGAGACGCAGGTGCTCTTTAAGCGTTCGGGCATCTGCGTATTTCCGGAAAGCGAACCGTACTTCCTCCCGTTTGAAGGCATCGACGCCATGGAAATCCGCCGGATTCTCACAGGCGAGGCGGGCGGAGATAAGCTCTACCTGCTGCCTGCGCTCAAGAGCGTCAACAGCAGCAGCGGCGATGTGCTTGTTGCCGTCCTGCCCACGCCCTACAATAGAGCATCCCCCTATGCAACGCTGATGGTGGAAATCGGTCTGGACAGGCTTTTGCAGATGGCGCTGCCGACCGGCATCGGGCAGGAGACGGTCTTTGCCATGTATCGCGCGGACGGCACGCTGCTGTTTTCCAGCGGGGATGCGGCGTTTGCGTCCCTCGGGCGCGTATCGCCGGAGGGGCGCGGCCTGTTTGAAATGGGCGGGGAAACCTTCCAGTGTTTCCGCGCGCAGAACTATGGCACAGCGAACCTGACATATGAGATGTATGTGCCGGGGAGGGTGATGAACGCCGGCGTGCTCTCTTCTGCGCAGATGAAGCTGATCTTTATCGGCTGTGTGGTGCTGCTTCTGCTTTTGTGTCCCGTGCTCTATGTGTGGACCTATCAGCCGATGCGGCTGCTCATTGAAAAGCTCTCCATCGTACATGGCGAAAAGCCCGGGCACATGCTTATACGGGATGACTATGCCATCGCCCTGCGGGAGATTGAGCAGCTGCGCATGAATAACAGCTCACTGCTGTGGAAGATTGATACGAGCATGAATCTGGTGCGCGCATCGCTGATCCGGAATCTGCTTGAATACGGCAAGACGTCAGAGGCATTCTTTGAGCTGTGCGAGCGCGCGGACCTGAGCTTCCAGTATCCGCATTTCAGGCTCGTGCTGATTACGGCTAAGGCTGCTGAACCCCAGACGGATATCAGCAAGTACATCAAGCTTACGCGTGAGGGGGTTGACGTATACGCCGTCAAGGCGCCGGATATGCTCTATGTGCTGGTGAACGCGCGCAACCCCGCGGAGGTTTCTACCTATTCATTGGTGAGCAATCTGGCGGACATGCAGGTAACGGAGGAGATCGACCAGCTCTACTTTGCCCGCAGCGCATGGACGGAGGATCCCACGCAGCTGCATTTCAATTACAGGAGAACGCTGGATAAGCTCTCACAGAAAATATTCCATGGCGCGCTTGGCCTGACAGAAGAAGCTGAGATTCAGCATGAGAGAGAAACGGCCGTCCGCCCGTATCCCATCAACGAGATGCTTAAACTGCGCGAGAGCGCGATGGATTTGGAGAAGGGGAAAATGCGGGAAGCGGTCATGGATATTCAGCGATACCTGCTCCATGAAAGCACGAAGAATACGATGGCCGTTCTTGCCGCCGTGGATGTGCTGCAGATTCTGCAGCGCTATACGGAAGCGGATATGAGCGTATTGCTGGAGCGGGTGCGCAAGAAAGGCGCTGCGGCGGTTGAAGTTTGTCAGGCTTTGCGCGAGAGCGTGGAGATGATCGAGGAGGCTTCTGCCCGGCAAAGCGCGGACACGCTGACCGAGGAAATGATGGTCTATATTTCCGAAATGCTGGAGAGCCCGAATCTCTCCAGCGCAACGGTTTCCGAGCACTTCGGCATGAGCGAATCGGCATTCAGCCATGCGTTCAAAAAGCGTACCGGCGGCACGTTCACCAAGTATGTGACCGATCTGAAGATTCAGCGCGCCAAATCGCTGCTGATCTGCACGGATCTGAGCGTGGAGGCGATTGCCGACAGGCTGAACTATGCCAGCGCATCCAGCTTCGCGCGCATGTTCAAGAGCGAGGCGGCGCTCACGCCCACGCAGTACCGCAAGCTCAGCGGAAACGGAGATAACAGCTGAATATCGGGAAGAGAAGCCCTTCTGTGCAGGATTTGCGCACAGAGGGGCTTTTTTCTGTGCATTTTCTGAATGGGAGAATTATGCACGAAATGTACAAAATCAGGGCGCTGCATTCATGATTTGTTTCTTGAATGTGTAAAAAACGGCGGTTAAACTGGCTGCGTGAGACAAAAGGGGGCGGC
>JAFQIF010000037.1 GCA_017397695.1 Clostridia bacterium | reverse complement strand
CTGTCTCTGGAGTTTGGCAAGTACTGCGGTCAGGCGAACGGCTCTGTGATCGTCCGCCTGGGCGACACGGTCGTCATGGTCAATGCGACCGCCGCCGAAAAGCCGCGCGAGGGCCAGGATTTCTTCCCGCTGAGCGTGGATTTTGAAGAGAAGATGTATTCCGTGGGCAAGCTGCCGGGCGGCTTCATCCAGCGCGAGGGCCGTCCGTCCGAGAAGGCGACGCTGACCTCCCGTCTGATCGACCGTCCGCTGCGCCCGCTGTTTAATAAGGGCATCCGCAACGATGTGCAGGTTGTGGCGACCGTCCTGTCCGTCGAGCACGACGTGACCCCGGATATCCCGGCGATGATCGGCGCTTCCGCCGCACTGGCCGTTTCCGATATTCCGTGGGCTGGCCCGATTGCGGGCGTGAACGTCGGCCTGGTCGACGGCGAGGTTGTCATCAACCCGTCCGTTGCTCAGCGCGAGGTGTCCAAGCTCAATCTGACTGTTGCCGGTACCGACGAGGCCGTGCTTATGGTTGAGGCCGGTGCGAAGGAGATCAGCGAGGAGGATATGCTCCGCGCGATTCTGACCGGTCATGAGGAGATCAAGAAGCTGGTCGCTTTCCAGAAGCAGATCGTTGCCGAAATCGGCAAGGAAAAGCGCGAGTTCCCGGTCTTCGAGACCGGTGCGGATGTGAAGGAAGTTGTCCGCGCGGAGTTCATGGATCGCGTCGAGTGGGCGTTTGAGGCGTTTGACCGCCACGAGCGCAGCGCGCGCGAAGACGTGATCGCCAAGGAAGCGCATGAGAAGTACGCCGAGCAGTTCGAAGGCCGCATGGGCGAGGTCGACGACGTGCTCTACTACATGAAGAAGGAAGTCATGCGCCGCAAGATCATTGAAGATGGCGTCCGTCCGGACGGACGCAGCCTGACCCAGATCCGCCCGATCTGGTGCGAGGCCGGCGTGCTCCCGCGTACCCATGGTACCGGCGTCTTCACCCGCGGCGAGACTCAGGTCATGTCCGTGGCTACTCTGGCTCCGGTTTCCGAGGCGCAGGTCATCGAGGGCCTGGGCGTGGAGACCAGCGAGCGCTATATGCATAACTACAACTTCCCGCCGTACTCCACCGGTGAGGCTGGCCGCCTCAAGAGCCCGGGCCGTCGTGAGATCGGTCATGGTGCGCTGGCCAAGCGCGCGCTGGAGCCGGTGATCCCGCCGGTTGACGAGTTCCCGTATGCGATCCGTGTGGTATCCGAGGTGCTCTCTTCCAATGGTTCCACCTCTCAGGCTTCTGTCTGCGGTTCCACCCTGGCGCTGATGGACGCGGGCGTGCCGATCAAGGCGCCGGTTGCTGGCGTGGCGATGGGTCTGATCAAGGATGTGGAGAGCAACAAGGTTGCTGTTCTGACCGATATCCAGGGTCTGGAAGACTTCCTGGGCGATATGGACTTCAAGGTTGCCGGCACCATGAACGGCATCACTGCGATCCAGATGGATATCAAGATCAAGGGTATTGATGAGGCGATCCTGCGTCAGGCGCTGTCTCAGGCGCTCGACGGCCGCCTGTTCATCCTGGGCAAGATGCTTGAGACCCTGCCGCAGCCGCGTGCTGAGCTGTCTCCGTATGCGCCGAAGATCATCAGCTTCATGATCAATCCGGAGAAGATCGCCGAGGTTATCGGCCCGCGCGGCAAGATGATCAACAAGATCATCGAAGAGACCGGCGTCAAGATCGATATCGAGGATGATGGCAGCGTGTTCATCGCGACCAACGACGCTGCGGCTGCCGCAAAGGCTCGCCGCCTGATCGAAGGCATCGCCAAGGACGTTGAGGTCGGCGAGGTTTATATGGGCAAGGTTGTCCGCATGATGAACTTCGGCGTGTTCGTAGAACTGCTGCCGGGTAAGGATGGTATGATCCATATCTCCAAGCTCGCCAAGGGCCGCGTGGAGAAGTGTGAGGATGTCGTCAAGATCGGCGATGAGATCGAGGTCAAGGTTGCCGAGATCGACTCTCAGGGCCGCGTGAACCTGATCCGCAACGACATCGAGTATGACAATACCGAGATGCCGCGCCGCAGCGCTCCGGGTCAGCGCCCGCCGCGCCGTGATGCGAATCGCCGCTAATCTGCATTAGATTCAATCACCGGGCTGGCTGAGAGCCTTTTGGCTCGCAGGCAGCCCGGTTTTCTCTATGATGCTTTATATTCGCTGAACTGCTTTTATATGCGCGAAGCGAAAAAGGGTGCAGGGACAATGTTCCTTCGAGGGGATTGGGGACATAGTCCCCGATCGTCTTCCATGTATATTCTCAAATACTTCGTAAAAGATAGGAGAAACCATGAACGGAGGGTATCAGCGCATGTGTGAGGAGTTTGTGCTTTCCAATGGACTGCGCGTGGTGGCAGAGTATATTCCGCATTTCCCGTCGGTGAGCGTGGGCCTGTGGATTGGCGCGGGCTCCATGTATGAAACGCAGGAGGAGTGCGGTCTGTCCCATTTTGTGGAACACATGCTCTTCAAGAGCACCGAAAACCGCACGACCAGGGAAATCGCCGTGGAAATGGATGCCATCGGCGGTCAGGTGAATGCGTTCACCTCGAAGGAATGCACCTGCTACTATGCCAAGGTCATCGCCGAACATCTGGATCGCGCAACCAATCTGCTGTCTGATCTGCTGCTGCATGCGAAGATGGACGAGGAGGAGTTTGAAAGGGAGCGGGGCGTGATCCTCGAGGAGATCGCCATGGGTGAGGATACGCCGGAGGATCTGGTGTATGATCTGCTTTCTGAGGCATACTTCGGTGATCATCCGCTAGCCAGACCGATTTTGGGTACGCATGAGCAGATTGCGTCCGTTTCCCATCAGGCACTGATCGATTTCAGGAAAAAGCATTATCGTCCGGATAATACCGTGCTGGCGGTTGCAGGCCGGTTTGATCTGGATGAGCTCAAGGCTCTGGCAGAAAAGTATCTGGGTGACTGGCAGGCGCAGGGTGAGACGAATCTGCCCGAAGCTGTAAACGGATGCAGCGGCGAGGTCAAGCGCAAGAAGAAGGATATCGAGCAGGTGCATATCTGCCTGGCTTATCCCGGCGTGGCGCAGGATGCTGATGGCCTGTATCCGCTGACGGTGATGAATAATCTCTTTGGCGGCGGTATGTCTTCGCGCTTGTTCCAGCATATCCGCGAGGATATGGGTGCTGCGTATTCCGTGTACAGCCATCCGTCCGCTTATACCAATTGCGGTACGATGACGATCTATGCGGGTACGTCGCCGGAAATGGCGCAGGCCGTTATTGACGCGCTCCACAGCGAGATTAAAAAGTTGGTTGAAGACGGCATCACGGACGAGGAATTCGCCATGGCGAAGGAGCAGCTCAAGGTTTCCTATGTGTTGGGCCTGGAGAGCAGCTCGTCGCGCATGTCTTCCATTGGCCGCAGCAAGCTGCTGCGAGGCAGGGCTGTCGATCCGGACGATGTGGTCAAAAAGATCGAAGCTGTAACCAAGACGGACGTTGAACGTGTGATCGCATACACGTTCAGCCAGCCCTGCGCGGCTGCTGTTGTCGGTCGAAACGTTGATCAGCTCAAGGTTCTGTAAAATCAAGACAATTTCCTTTCGGTCAGACTGGATAAATTGACAGGGGTTTGTAATCCATGTACAATAAAACCAGGAAGAACGAAAGGGGGCTGCACCATGCGCGAGAGCAGGGAAATCACGTTTGCGCCCGGCATGAGCGACGGCGCGCTGTTTGAACAGATCCGCCATGAGGGTCAGGATTATGTGCGCCTGATGAGCTATTACTCAGCCGCCATGCTGGAGGTTGAAACCAAGTTTAAGGTGCTTTCCATTGAGTTCAATGGCAGGTTCGACCGCAATCCGATTGAGACGATCAAGACAAGGCTCAAGACGCCCAAGAGCGTGCTGGAAAAGATGAGCCGCATCGGTAAGCCTGTTACGGTTGCTTCGATTGAAAAGGAGCTTTCCGACGTCGCTGGTGTGCGCGTTATTTGCTCGTTTGTCGATGATATTTACCGGCTGGCCGATATGCTGGCCCTGCAGGATGATATCTATGTGCTGCGTGTGAAGGATTACATCAAGCATCCTAAGCCCAGCGGGTATCGCAGCCTGCATATGATCGTGGAGGTGCCGATCTTCCTGGCTAAGGAGAAGCGGTATATGCGCGTGGAAGTACAGCTGCGCACGATTGCCATGGACTTCTGGGCGAGCCTGGAGCATAAGCTGCATTATAAAAACGATATTCCGCCTGAGTATGCGCTGGAGATTGCCCAGCGGCTGCGTCATTGTGCACAGGTCGTCAGCGATACGGACGAGCAGATGCTTTCCATCCGACGCCAAATTGAAAGCGACTACTCACTTCAATCCGCCGCGAAGCGGGAAAGGGAGGCTGAGGGGTGAAATCCCTCAGGCAGGTTTGGACGGCAGCCCAACGTAATTCCCTCGTGCCTCGCGGCTTTTTCTTGCTCATTCTATGTGAATATGATATAATGAGCGCCAGCATAAGAAACGGGAGACAGACAGCATGAGCAAGTTACCGAAGGTTGTCGCAGTCGTAGGCACGAATGCATCCGGCAAGAGCGCGCTGGGTATCGAGCTGGCGAAGAAGTACGATGCAGAGATTATCTCTGCTGATTCGCGCCAGGTGTTTTGCGGGCTTGATCTGGGTAGCGGCAAGGTTACGCCGGAAGAGACGCAGGGCGTGCCGCACCATATGATCGACGTGCGTAAGCCCAATGAGTTTTTCTCTATGGCGGATTTCCAGAAGCTTTCCTATCAGTATATCGAGGAAATTCGTGGCAGGGGAAAGCTGCCGATGATCGTCGGCGGCACGGGTCTGTATGTCGATTCTGTGCTTGATGGGTATCTGCTCTCGGATAAGGAACCGGATCTTGCCTATCGCGCAGAGCTGGAAAAGCTCACGACGCCGCAGCTGTATGAGATGCTTCTGTCCCTCAAGCCTGATGTGGAAGTCGAAAAGAATAACCGTAACCGCGTTATGCGCATCATTGAGCGTATCCACGATGGCGATGACGCTACGCCGGGTAAGGAAAAGCGCTATGAAAGCCTGCGTCTGGGCGTGAGCTGGCCGCGCGAGGTGGTCAATCAGCGTATTGACGAGCGCCTGGAGCGCCGCTTGGAGCAGGGCATGATTGAGGAAGTGCAGCGCCTGATGGAAGAGGGTGCGACGACCGAGTTCTTGCTCGGCCTTGGCTTGGAATACCGCTTCATCACGCAGTATCTCATCGGCGAGATTCCGGATAAGAATGTGATGCTGGAAAAGCTGGCGATCGCCATCAAGCAGTTTGCCAAGCGTCAGATGACCTGGTTCAGAAGGAACCCGGATATCGTCTGGCTGGACATGTCCGGCGATTATTTCGATCAGGCGTGCAGCGCCATCGACGCATTCCTCAAAGCAGAATAAGCGAGAACAAAAGAGCGATCTTGTGACCGCTCTTTTTTTCATGTCTTTAGTTTTGCAGGATAGTCTTTGCTGCTTCGCCGATGGTCATGTGCGTCGTGTCGATTTTTAGCGTGTTCAGCTGTTCGTACATCGGCAGGCGAGCGAGACTCCGCTCGATCACGTCGGGCTTTCTCATCCCTATATGAATGTCCTTCTGAAGCCGTGCCCGAAGTGTATCCTGGGAACACAATAGCGACACGGCATGGACCTGGCAGCCCTCTAAAGGCAGCTGTGCGAGGATGCCATCGATAATCTCCTGCTCGTGCATCACCCACCCGAAGATGATGTGATCAAACTCCGTGCAGCGCAGGAAAGAAGAGAGCAGATGAACGATGTTTCCCATCACCATTGCCTTTGTCTCTTTGGTAACGGTAAAGGGATGCATATCCCAGCACCAGTCGCCATCCAGAAAGACGCTTCGGTCCAGCTGCATTTTAAGCGCCTGGCAGACAACCGTTTTACCCACACCCATCGGTCCGCCGATCATGTATAGATGCTTCATAAACCGACCTTTCTTGAAACCGCCGCGAAGCGAGCATGGGAGTCAAGGGGCTAAGGCCCTTGTCAGGGGTTTGGAGATGAAATCCCCAACGTTCCTCGATACGCCCGCTTAGTCGTTGTGCGCCGGCATTTGCGCTTCTTCGCCGACACACGCGCCCATGAGCTTGTTGATTGCCCGGTCGGGCGCATCCTTGCTGTTGCCCCAGGGCTTGTCCTGATTGCGATAGTCGAATTTAAGCGTGAACCATTCCAGTTCGCTCTCTACGCGCTTGAGATTCTCGATTTCCAGCGCAGAAACAGCCTTGAGGAATTCTGCGCCCTGAGAAGCGGAAAGCGTCTGGTCGGCCATTTCCAGCAGCAGCGCCAGATGCGGCAGACAGAAGCCTTTCGATGCAGCAAACTGCGCCTTGAACTCGCTGTTGGTGAAGTACAGCTGCGCGATGGTGTAGGCGTAGCGCTCCAGCGCCTTGTCTACCTGCTCGCAGATGACGCAGCCGTCGATGCGCGCGCGGATGCGGGCGGGCGTGCTGCCGTCGTCGGCGGGCTTGCTGCCGCCGCGCAGGGCGGCAAAGAGATTCTTCTTTGCGGGCACCGCGCCACTAAGAACGGCCTCCATGGACTTGATGACTTCCTGCATATGCGTATGCGTCATCAGCGCCAGCCCCAGGCGGTTGCGGCGGTTGAACATCAGTTCGTAATGCCGCGTGCAGAAGCCGGTTTCGTTGCTCTTTATGCGCCATTCCGGCTCCATGTAGGCGGAGGCCAGCATGGTATCCACGTACTGATCTTCACAAAGGATCTTCAGCTTGCACAGCGGGCATTCGCAGCCCGTTTTGTAGGCGTCCAGAACAGGGATGGTATCAAGCGTATATTTCATGTGCGTTCACCTCACAATAGAATACAGGGATAATCCGCCCCGGGCTGTCATAGGCTCAAGGGCATTGGGAAGGGATGGATGCGCATGGGAATCGTTTCTCGGCGGCGGAAGAAACAGCGCGCAGAGCGCCTGCGCCGGAGGATGATGATCGCAGCTTGTGTGCTGCTGCTGGCGTGTGCGGCGATGTCGCCGCAGCTGCGCGAAAAGATCAGCACACTGTCCGGGAATGTAGGGGCATTCGGCAGCAGCCACGATGAACTGACTCTGGGAGAACTGGAAGTATACGCGCTGCAGCTTGCCGTGTTTGACAGCGGCGAGCGTGCGGCGGATGAGGCCAGGCGCCTGACAGAACTGGGGATATGCTGCGTCATCTGGCAGCGCGAAAAGATGCGCATTGTAGCGGACGTTGCTTTTTCGCGCGGTGCGCTGAGAAACACAGCGGCACAGGGGCAAGAAGCTTATGTGATCCGGGAAGTCCTGCCGAAGGTTTCGCTTCGGCTGACGGCGGACACGGTGGATTTGCCCGCTGCGCTTGCCCTGCTGGAATTGCCGGATCGCGTGCTTGAGCAAATTCTGGATGGAAATGCGCCGCTTGATCAGATTGCTGCGCAAATTGAGCCGCTTGCCGCACAGGCGCTCAAGGCGCATCCGGAAAATACACTCTATACGCAGCTGGCGCAGAGTCTTCTCAATTGGTGCGCGCTGATGGAAAAGAGCCGGACGGAACTGACGGATGAACTGGCCAGAAGCTATGCTGCGGTGACTATGTGTACCCTCTGCCGTGAACTGCGGATGGCGCTGGAAAGTCAGACGGTGAGCGATGCGAGCACGGCTTCTGCGCAGCGCACGCCGTCTACGGCGGCGGATGTGATGCCGCCCGCATAGCCCGCGCCTTCGCCGCAGGGATACAGGCCGCGGCAGTCGACGCTGCTCAGGTCCTCGCCGCGCGGAATACGCACAGGGGAGGAGGAACGCGTTTCCGGGCCGGTGAGTACCGCGTCCGGATGATCAAAACCGCGCAGCTTTCTGCCTAGCAGCGGCAGCGCTTCGCGCATGGCTGCAATGATGTAATCCGGCAGCAGTGCGCCAAGATCGCCCATCACAACGCCGGGCTTATAGCTGGGGTTTACCGAACGAATAGCCGTACTGGCGCGGCCCGAGAGCAGATCGCCCGCCAGCTGTGCAGGCGCTTTGCCTGTTCGGCCGCCGAGCAGGAAGGCCTTTTGCTCGATTTCACGCTGCAGGTACATGCCGGCCAGCGGATGGCTGCTGCCAAAGTCTTCAGGACCTATACCGACCAGTAAAGCGCTGTTCGCATTCTCAAGGTTGCGAGCGAAGCAGCTCATGCCGTTGGTAACCACGCTGTCTGGTTCGCTGGCCGAGGCGACGACGCTGCCGCCGGGGCACATGCAGAAGGTATATACGCTGCGCCCGGAGGGCAGATGCAGCGCCAGCTTGTAATCCGCTGCGCCGAGCGCCGGGTGGCTGGCGAAATCGCCGTACTGCGCGCGGTTGATGAGCATCTGGGGATGCTCGATGCGCGCACCGATGGAGAAGGGTTTCTGTTCCAGAGAAAAGCGGCTCTCGTGCAGCATGGTAAATGTGTCGCGTGCGCTGTGGCCGATGGCCAGAATAACGCTTGAACAGGTAAGCTCGCGGCTGCCCTGTGCATCTTCATAGCGCACGGCGGCAACTTTTCCGTCCTTGCGGATGATCTCGGTCATTCTGGCGCCAAAATGCACTTCGCCGCCCAGGCGGATAATCTCCTCGCGCATGGCTTTGACCACGTGTCTGAGATTGTCCGTGCCGATATGCGGTTTGGCGTTTATCAGGATTTCCTGCGGCGCGCCAAAGCGCACAAACGTGCGCAGAATATGTTCTCCTCGCGGATCCTTTGTTCCGGTGTTCAGCTTGCCGTCGGAGAATGTGCCGGCGCCGCCCTCGCCGAACTGCACGTTGGATGTGGTTTTAAAGGATTCCTGTCCGTGAGCCCAGTAGGCGTGCACGTCGCGCGTGCGGGTGTCTACATCCTGTCCGCGCTCCAGCACGATAGGGCAGGCGCCGCTTTCGGCCAGCGTCAGCGCAGCAAACAGGCCTGCTGGGCCGAAGCCGATTACGACAGGACGCTTATCAGGCGAAGTGCTGAGCCTGGGCGCGGCGGGCGGTGCATACGGGGCAAGCATTGCGCCCACATTTGGGGCGAGCCGCGCAGCCATGCGGCGTTCATCTTGCGGATTTTTGAGCGTCACGTCGATGGAAACGACGAAGCATACGTCGTTCTTTTTTCGGGCGTCGACGCTCTTTTTGCTGATCTCGCAGCGAACGATCTGTCCCTGTGTGCAGCCCAGCCTTTTGGCGGCATGCTGAAACAGGGTCTTGTTGGAATAATCCACCGGAATCTTGATATTGTGAAGACGGATCATGAAGAATCCTTTCTGGCATCAAAATGCGTCAGGCGCGAAGGCGCGCAGTGATCGATTTGGCAGCGGTCAGGCCGCCGGCGAAGGCGAAATGCAGGTTGTATCCGCCGCAGGGGCCATCCACATCGAGTACCTCGCCGGCCAGATACAGGCCGTCAAAGATACGGGAAGCCATCGTATGGGGATCCACCTCGTCCAGTACCACGCCGCCTCGGGTAACCTGCGCATTTTTGAAGCCCTGCGTGCCGGTGACAGGCAGCGGGAAAGCGGAAATAGCGCTTGCCAGTGCGCTGCGTTGCTTGCTGTTCAGGCGTATAGCTGCAGCCTCGGCAGGAATCCCGGCCTGCTTGAGGAGCGCCAACGCCAGAAGGCGAGGGAATACGCCGGTAAAGAGCGACTGGGCGCAGGCTTGCGGCAGCGCAGCGATGCGCGCATGCAGCCATGCGTGCGCATGATCAATCTCCGGCAGCAGATTGATCAGCAGGCGAACAGATTTCTTTTCATCCAGCGCCTGTGCGGCCAGCCCGGAAAGCTGGAACACGCATACGCCGGATACGCCGTAATCAGCAAAGAGCAGTTCGCCGGACTCGCGGGCTTGTGCGAAGCCGTCGATTTCAAGCGTCAGCGCTGCTTGTACGCGGATGCCCTTCAGGCTGCGCAGCGCGCCGTGATTGCACCTGAGCTGAACCAGCGCTGGATAGAGCTTGCTCACACTATGGCCAAGCGCTTCCAGCAGGCGCGTGCCCGAGCCATCTGTGCCAAGATGCGCGCTGGCGCTGCCGCCCATGGCGCACAGCGCAACGGGCGCAAACACGCCTTCGCCGCTGGCAAGCTGGGCGCACCAGCCGCTGCGGCGTGACGGCGTAAGCGAGACAACCTCCTGCCCGGTAAGGATGGCCACGTTTTCCTGCTCGCATCCGGCGCGCAGTACGTCCAGCACGGAGGCGGCCATCATCGTGCGTGGATAGATGCGGCCTTCTTCTTCGGCGGTCATCAGGCCAAGCGAATCGAAGAAGGAGAGAACATCACCTGGCGGCGTTGCCTCATATACGCTGCGCACAAATGGTGCAGCCTCTCTGTAATAATCCGGATTCATATCGGCATTGGAGATATTGCAGCGGCCGTTTCCCGCCGCCATGATCTTTTTGCCTACGCGGTCGAGCCGCTCAATCAGCGCGACGCGCATGCCGGCTTTGGCAAGCGCTGCGCATGCAGCGAGACCGGCGGCGCCGCCGCCGAGGATGATGCAGTCTGTCTGCATGGTTATTCTCCTTAATGGGAAGCAAGCGCCTGCTGGCGCCGCTTGAGTATTCTGCCGAAGTGATAGAGCATGAGACAGGTGGCCGTAGTCGCGGAAGTGATATCTGCGATCGGCTCGGCCAGGTATACGCCGTTGACCCCGATGAAGTGCGGCAGCACCAGCGCCAGCGGAATGAGCAGGATCACCTTGCGCAGCACGGCAATAAAGAAGGAAATCTTTGCTTGCCCCAGGCCGACAAACATGCTCTGAACGGCATTCTGCAGGCCGAAGATACCAAGGCCTGCCGCATAGATGCGAAGGCCGCGCACAGTAAGCTCGATGAGCGCTTCGTCGTGCGCAAACAGGCGGATGAATGGCCGGGGAAACAGCTCAATGAGCGCGCAATAGCTCATCGTGATGGCGACAGTGGAAAGCAGAAGCAGCCGGAATGCTCTTCTGACGCGGTCGATGTTGCCTGCACCGTAGTTAAAGCTCAGCAGCGGCTGTACGCCGTGCGTGTAGCCGTGCAGCGGGGTAGAAAACAGGTGCACTACACTGGAGATGATCGTCATCGTGCCCACGTACATGTCTCCTCCGTAGAGCATCATGCCGCGGTTGAGGACCACCTGAATGGCGCTTTCCGTAAATGTCATGGTGAACGGAGACACGCCCAGAGATATGGTGCGCATGAAAATCTGGCGGTCAAAGCGCAGATTGGAGCGCGTGAGGCGGATTCTCGCTTGGCGGCCAGAGAGAAAGCAAAGGACCCATAGGAAGGAGAATCCTTGGGAAATCACGGTGGCCAGCGCCGCGCCGCGAACGCCCATGCCTAGTGTAAAGATAAACAGAGGATCAAGCGCAATGTTGAGAACCGCGCCGATGACAACGGAGAGCATTGCTTCTTTCGCGCAGCCTTGCGCAGAGATGAAGGGATTCAGTCCCATCACCAGCTGTACAAACGCCGTACCGAAGAGGTAGATGCGCAGATATTCTCCTGCATAGGGCAGCGTGTTTTCGCTGGCACCAAAGGCTATGAGCAGCGGGTTCATCGCCAGTTGAATAAACAGAAAGAGAATGGCAGAGGTGCACATGAGCATAAATGCTGATACGCCCAGAATTCGCCCTGCAGCTTTTTCGTTGCCTTCGCCCAGCTTGATGGACGCCAGCGGCGCGCCGCCTGTGCCAAAAAGCGAAGAAAATGCGGAGATAAGCGTGATGAGCGGCAGCGTCAGGCCTACGCCTGTCAGCGCATATGCGCCTACGTCGGGGATCGCGCCGATATACATGCGGTCTACCATGTTGTAAAGCATGTTGATCGTCTGTGCGATCACGGAGGGCAGCGCCAAGCGGATCATCAGCGAGGGAATGGAGCCTTCGCCCAAATTCAGCGCGCGCTCGGATTGCTTCGTCATCATGATCAACCCCGGTGAATGCATTTGATTCATTATAGCATATGGTAAGGAAAAAATACAGCGGCGCGTGCATATAGTTTGGAAGGAACAACCGCGCCTTGATCGGCGGGAACGGAGGATGTATGATTGAGCGATTCAGAATGCACTTTGCGCCGGGAACGGACGAACGTGTAATCAGCGTTTGCCTGCCCAGGGGTTATTCAGAAAGCGACACTTCGTATCCTGTGATGTACATGTTCGATGGTCAGAATGCGTTTGAGGAAAACGTATCGGATTACGGCAACTCATGGAGCCTGCACGAGTTTCTGGATCATTGGGAGAAGGACGTCATCATCGTCGGCGTAGAGAGCAGCAAGGAATGCGATCGCCACCTGGCGGAGTATTGTCCGTATCATCTGGCACCCAGAATGTGGGAAGGACTGCGCGGTCGCGGTCGAGCGACGATGGAATGGATCGTCGGAACGCTTAAGCCTGAGATTGACAGACGCTATCGCACCATGATGGACAGGCTGTGTACGGGCGTGATGGGCGCGGGCCTTGGCGGGCTTATGAGCCTGTTTGCCGTGACTGCGTTTAATGACGTGTTTTCCAAGGCGGTTTGTCTTTCTGTACCGGTGGGCATCTGTTATCCGCAGCTGCTTCGACAGGTGCGCGACGGCCTGATCGATCCGGATACGCGCGTGTATATGTCCCTGGGCGAAGAAGAGGCGCGTGACAGAAAGATGTTGGCGCATCTGGCCGCCTGCAACCTGACGCTGGCCAATGCATTGATGGCAAAGCATGCTCGCGTGTATCCATGCCTGCTGGAGGGCGGACGGCATTGTGAAGCGGACTGGAAAAGCCAGACGACGGAATTTATGCGCTTTTTGTGGCTGGAATGAGCAAAAAAGAAAAGCAGGCTGAAAACCTGCTTATTTTCGAAGCTTCTGACAATACTGTGTGCAGAGCTTGTCTGTGCAGTTGGCGCATTGCAGCGCGGCATTGGTCTTGTCCCAGAAGCGCTCCGGATGCATCAGTATGCAGCCTTCCCAGATCAGGAAGACCAGCAGCGACATGCCGAAAAGGCTCCATGCATAAAAGCTGGGTACAAAGAGCAGCGGGGAGAACATCATCAGGTGATCCCAGTTGAAGATGCGGCAGGTAGTGCAGCAGCGGTTGCGCATCATCAGGCGGAACGGACACCAGATCAGCACACAGATGAGATCGCATACGTAGAACACGACGGTGATCAGGAACAGATGCACATGGCTGAGGATCCCGGCAGCATGCAGCGCGCCGATGGCGGCGATGAGCAGACACCAGAGCAGCATCACCCAGAAGGCGGCCTTGGTTGCCGTGCGGATATGCTCCTTGAGTGCCTGAATGCTTACTTTCTCACGGATGGGTCTGAAGTGCTGACGGAACACTTTGAGCGATCCGATTGAAAGGTCTTTCTGAATGGGAAGCAGCTGGGAGAGCATGTCGATCATCCAGATGAGCCATAGCACATGCAGAAGAGAGATGCCGTCGAAAAAGCGCATGCCTTCCAGCGGCGCAAAGATGGAGGACTTTGTAAAGAAGAGTATGCAGCTCAAAACAAGAATGAAGATGCGGCCGAAAAGGCGTGCAAAGTAGATTTTGCGTATTTTGGACATGACGATCTCCTTTGGAAATGCCCCGGCTTGACACCGGAGTGAAAACGAATTATGATTCATTATATCGAATGAAAAGCTGTTTTGCAACAAGAAACAGACGGATATCCGGAGGAACGGGACATGCTGCATACAACCCTTTGCTATCTCAATATCGATGGAAAGACGCTGATGCTTCATCGCGTTAAAAAGAAGAACGATGTCAATCACGATAAATGGATCGGAATCGGCGGCAAGTTTGAGCATGGCGAAAGCCCGGAGGAATGCATGCTGCGCGAGTTTCGTGAGGAAACGGGCCTCACGCCGACGCAGTGGGCGTATCGGGGTATCGTGACCTTTCTCTCTGCGGATTGGTGTGAATACATGCACCTGTTTACCGCAACCGCATACAAAGGGGAAATGCGCGAGTGCGACGAAGGAACGCTGGAATGGGTGCCGTGGGAAAGCGTCACGAAGCTGCCTATCTGGGAGGGCGACAAGGTTTTCCTGCGCCTTTTGCAGGAACGCGAAGCCTTCTTTTCGCTCAAACTGGTCTATGATGGTGAACGCCTTATCCGCGCTGTGCTGGATGGCAGGGAGCTGCCGCTTGAGATATAAGCATAAAAGATGCTGATATGCAAGATATCTGGTAATGAAAAAGCAAAGCCGCTGAAGGCGTTCCTTCGGCGGCTTTGTCATCGCGATTATTTTTTGCGCGGCGCGGTTTTAGGCGCGGCGCTGCGGCCTGCTTTGGCAGCAGACTTTGCGCTCTTGCGGGCGTCCGGTTTTCCCTTGATAGGCTTTGCGCTGCGGTGCTCGCGCATTTCGCGGCGTTCCTCGCGTGCCTTCTTTTCCCTGCGGATCTGTGCATATTCCGCGGCGGTTTTCACGCCCTCCGGCGGTACAAGGCAGTTTCTTCCGGTGCTGATCAGGTCTTCCCGTCCGGCCTGGCGTAGCGCTTCGCGCACCAGCGGGAAATTCTGCGGACGCTTGAACTGCAGCAGCGCGCGCTGCATGGCCTTTTCCTGCGGCGTGCGCGGAACGAAGACGCTCTTTCCGGTTCTCGGATCAAAGCCGGTGTAGAACATGCAGGTGGACAGCGTGCCAGGAGTCGGGTAGAAATCCTGTACCTGCTCGGGCTGGTGGTTGATGTCGCGCAGGTATTCTGCCAGCTCGATGGCTGCTTCAAGATCGCTGCCTGGGTGGCTGGAAATCAGATACGGCACCAGATATTGCTCTTTGCCCAGCTGCTGGTTGATCTTCTGGTATTTTGCGCAGAATGCATCGTATACGTCACGGCCCGGTTTGCCCATCACGGCAAGCACCTTCGGGCTCACGTGCTCTGGCGCTACCTTGAGCTGTCCGCTGATGTGATGCTGGCACAGCTCTTTAAGGAATGCATCGCTCTTGTCGGCCATGATGTAATCGTAGCGCAAGCCGGAACGCACGAAGACCTTTTTTACCTTGGGCAGCGCACGGATTTCGCGCAGCAGCTGGATGTAGTCCGTATGATCGACGGTCATGTTCGGGCAGGGCTTGGGGAAGAGACACTGCCTGTTTGCGCATGTGCCGAATTTGAGCTGCTTCTGGCAGGAAGGATGGCGGAAGTTGGCGGTAGGGCCGCCGACGTCGTGGATGTATCCCTTGAAATTCGGCATCGCCGTAATCGCCTTTGCCTCTTCGAGCACGGATTCATGGCTGCGCGTAGATACGATGCGCCCCTGCAGGAACGTGATCGCGCAGAAAGAACAGGAACCAAAGCAGCCGCGTGTCTGCGCGATGGAGAACTGTACCTCTTCGATAGCGGGTACGCCGCCCTCGCTATCGTAATCCGGATGCCAGGTGCGCTGGAAGGGCAGGGTATAGACGCGGTCAAGCTCCTCGCGCGTGAGCGGCATATCCGGCACGGTCTGAATGACATACTTGTCGCCGTGCTTCTGGCTGATGGCATGTCCGCGTACGGGGTCCTGCTCATTGTACTGTACGAGGAATGCCTCACCATATTTCTTTTTGCTGCGCACGCATTCCTCATAGGAGGGTACCTCGATGCTGCCGCGCATCGGCACATTGGCGACATAGCAGACGCCGCGCATCTTGGCGCATTCCCAGGCGGGCGCACCACGGCTCATCCAGTCTGCGGTGACCAGAATCGAGCGCTCGCCCATGCCGAACATCAGCAGATCGGCGTTGCTGTCGATGAGGATGCTCCTGCGGACGCTGTCGTCCCAGTAGTCGTAGTGCGCGAATTTGCGCAGAGACGCTTCGACGCCGCCGATGGCGATCGGGATGTCGCCGTATGCCTGTCGGATCAGATTGCAGTAGACGATCACCGCACGATCCGGGCGTTTTGCCGGTTTGCCGCCGGGTGTGTATACGTCGCTGGAGCGGCGTTTTTTGGCTGCAGTGTAGTGATTGACCATGCTGTCAATCACGCCGGAAGAGACGAGGAAGCCGTAATTTGGGCGGCCAAAACGCTTGAAATCCGCTGGGCTGCGCCAGTTTGGCTGCGCGAGCACGGCGACGCGATAGCCGGCGGCTTCCAATGTGCGGGTGATGATGGCGGTGCCAAAGGAAGGATGATCCACATATGCATCGCCGCTTACGTAAACAAAATCCGGCGCATCCCAGCCGCGCTGCTCAAGATCGGCGGCGGTAGTTGGCGGAAAAAGAAGGCGTTCTGCCATAATATACCCCTCAAAGAATTGATATCTATATTCAATATACCATACTTGCCACCAAAAAGAAAGTGACATCAGCGGTGCGCTGCGCTATAATAAAAGGCAGAAATACCATATGGGGAGGGAACCGCACTTTGCAGTTGGGGCTTTCTACGGCGGCTTTTTACGGCAGATGGGAAACCGAGGATGCGGCAGCAGAGATTGCAAAGCTGCCGTTGGATTGCGCGGAGGTTTTTCTTCAGTCCGACAGCGAGATCACAGTAAGCTTTGCGCTGCTCGTCAAGGAAAAGCTTGGCGATATGCCCTGCACAAGCGTACATCCGCTGGGCGGCTACGAAAACTACATGGCAGGTCGTCCTGCGCGGCAGACTCGCGATGCTTTTGCCCATTTTGAGCAGGTGCTCAATGCCGGCCAGATTCTTGGAGCGGATACGTTTGTGTATCATGGCCGCAATACGCCGCTGCTTTCACCGCTGCCATGGAATCTCAAGTGGAATCGGGAAGCGCTTGAGCCGATGTGTGCGCTGGCTCAAGCACGAGGTATGGTGATCGGTTGGGAGAATGTTTGCTGGTGCCAGCTGACAACGCCGGATCGCGTACTGGAGGCAAGGGAGGCATTGCCGCAAGTGCGCTTCACGCTGGATATCAAGCAGGCTATGCGAGCACACTGTGATCCGATTGCGTTTGTCCATGCGATGGGAGACAGGTTGTGTAACGTACATGTGTGCGACTGGACAGAGGATGGCAAACTGTGTCTTCCTGGTGAAGGCTGTGTAGATTTTGATGCGCTGATGAAGGCGCTTCGCAGCGTCGGCTATAGCGGCCCTGTGATTATGGAACCCTATCTTGCGCTGATTAAAAGCGATGAAGCGCTGCTGCGCGCCATTGCTTTCATGAGAGATAAGATGAAGGAGTGAAAATGGAATGAGCAAGATTGATACCGTGCGTACTGCTATGATGCAGGCGATGAAGGACAAGGATAAGGCGCGTAAGGATGCGCTGTCGCTGCTGCTTTCTGCGCTGAAGAGCAAGGCAATTGATAAGCGTGCAGATCTGACAGAGGAAGAAGAGAACGCTGTCATCTTCCGCGAGATTAAGCAGGCTCAGGAAACCATGGATACCACGCCTGCAGATCGTACGCAGATTATTGAGGAAGCGAAGATGCGCATCAGCGTATACAGCGAGTTTGCGCCGAAGCTGATGGATGAAAGCGAAATCCGCGCGGCGATTGAGACTGTGCTTGCTGATTTGGCGATTGAAAAGCCGACTGCCAAGGATAAGGGAAGGATCATGAAGGCGCTGATGCCGCGTGTGAAGGGGAAGGCGGACGGTGGTCTTGTCAATCAGCTGCTGAGCAGCTATTTTGCATAAGAGATAATACGAAGAAGAAAAAAGAAACGCTGCGTAATCTGCGGCGTTTCTTCTATATAAATGTATTTTTCGGTTGCGTTATTCGTCTTTCGTGATGTCGTCGAGCTCAATGTCGTAGAGAGGAAGATCTTCCAGCGAAATAAAGGCAGGCGCTTTTGCTTCGTGCCCAAGCAGCTGATCGGTCAATGTGTTTTCGAAAGCATCGCATGCATCACGAAGCCGACTGGGCGCGTTTGGATCATGATGGGCAGAATGCATGAGCAAGTCATTGGCGGTGATATTCAGCGCATCGCAAAGCGCCATCAGTGTATTTACACTGGGAATCGCTTTTCCACGTTCAAGGTTGCTGAGGAACTGTTTGCTGATTCCGGCGCATTCGGCCAGTTCTTCCTGGGTAAAATTCCGCTGATGACGATATGTGCTGATATGAAGGCCAATGATTCTGTAATCTACCTGAACGGACATAGGCGTATTCCTCCGATTGATATGTAGCAAATCATAGTATTTTGCATCAAGAAGAGGAATTCCTTTGGTTATCAGGAATATTTTGCAAAAAAAGAAAAAGAGTAGCAAATCTGCGTGAATTGTGCTATAATACCTCGAACCTAATCCATCGTTTCTCAATCTCAATTACGGCCTCCTTGGATTGCCTTCGCGCCCCAACAGGAAGTCTTGGCTTTGAGAGCCAATCGGTGAAGGTCAATCTATTTTTTAGGAGGATACAATTATGTATCAGGACGAAACCCTCGTTTGTCGCGATTGCAACAAGGAGTTCATCTTCAGTGCGTCTGAGCAGGCGTTCTATGCGGAGAAGGGCTTCCAGAATAAGCCGCGCCGCTGCCCGGAGTGCCGTGCTGCGTTCCGTGCCCAGAATGGCAATGCCCGTCCGCAGCGTGAGATGTTCACCGCGATCTGCGCTGATTGCGGCAAGGAGACCCAGGTCCCGTTCCAGCCGCGCGGCGATAAGCCCGTGTACTGCCGCGATTGCTTCGCTGCGCATCGTGCTCCGCGTTATTGATTGACGCAGCCCCGCTTGAGCATGCTCGAGCGGGGCTTTTTTCGTGAAATCGATTTACAAAAAAGTTTTTTCTTTTAAATATCGGTTAATGTTCGTATATTGATGTGAAATGCAAGAGTGGATGACGGCTACGTTCGCTATAAAACACGAATGAATCTGTTGAATGATGGATAGAAATGTTCGGGTTTGGGAACGGAAACCTCGAGAATGGATGAAAAAAGTGTCAAAAAAAGTGTTGACAAAAACAGATTCGTGAGGTATACTCTCATCATTCCGTGTGACACGGAACTGATCCTTGAAAACGATACAGAATCAAGAAGAACGCGAACTGCGATTTTCACGAGTCGCAGTTGTACAAAGACAGTCAATTCGCAATGAGTTTTGAACCTTGAAGGTAAAACTTCAAGGATTCGATACAGAATCAAACACG
>JAFQIF010000036.1 GCA_017397695.1 Clostridia bacterium | reverse complement strand
TTTGATTCTGACACAGCTTTGAAAGAATTTGTGTAGTCTGAGAAATTCTTTCAATCTGTACCGGAATCGTAATTGTCGCCTTCGGCTTCGCTCCGATTCTTGCTTTTTTCTTCGATTGGGTTACGTTGGGGATTTCATCCCTTGACCCTTCTTCGCTTCGCGGCGGTTTCAAGATTCTTTAATGAACTTTCTATCCCTTTCGCGAACGACGTCAGCAGCGCCTTCGTTTGTCCCCGCTGCGCCAGCGCAGCGAGAATCTCCCGTCCGTCCCCGATGCGCTTTTCGTCATCGCATTTATTGATCACCACGTAAAAATCCCGCTCGCCCACATCCTTGCGCGTGCCCATGGACGAAAGCAGAATCTGTGCCATATCCTGCGCCGTCAGCCGGTGATCGCCTTCGCAGCCCAGCAGCGCGCACACGTACTGCGGCCTATGGCAGATCCCATCCACCGTCTGCCCCAGCGCCTCTGCGCCGACCACGCCGATAACAATATCCGACTGGGGCAAGATCACCGGCTCGTGCGCCGCAGGCGCCTTGCAGGGCAGCATATGCGCGCCGTCCGCCTCGATGACAACAGCATCCGCCTCATCCAGAATCTGCGCCAGCAGCGTATCCTCCGGCGCGCGGAATTTGCCGTTTTCCATCCTCTCGCCGCAGGCCGCATACAGCCCTTCGCGCCAGCGCGCCCGGCAATCCTCCATGCTCATGCATACATGCTCCGGGCAGGCCATGCGCGTGGTGGTCATGATCACAGCGCGCTGGCCGCGCGCGGCAAAGCAGCCGGCCAGATAATCCAGCAGCGTGGATTTTCCGCCGCCGCCCACCAGCGAAATCACATGCTTTCCGCCGTCAAAAAACGGAAAAAAATCCGCTGCTTCGCCCTTCTTCAGCGCGCCGCCATCCGTCCAATACGCGGCATGTGTCGTTTTCTGCATGCACTTTTCTCCTTAGTGGCTCAGCCTTCCGATAGAATCCGCCGTGAGCGCATCATACTGCTCACGTGTGAGCTCGCTGTGATAAAACAGATCGAAATACTGCGCGGTTTCCTCGTACAGGTCATAATCCGCCAGTTCGCCGCACAGCAGCTTGCCCATCCACATCATGCCAAGCAAGCGCTGAACGCCCGGCGGGAAGCCCATCCAATTGTACGGGCCAACCGGTACGTCGTAATATCTGCCGCTCTCAATCGCGGAAACCGCCTGCCACAGCGGATCATCCTTAGCCGTTTCAAAATAGGGCGACTGAGAGAACAGAATCACGTCCGGATTCCAGTCGAGAATCTGTTCCATGTCCACCTCGTTGCCCGTGCCTCTGGCAGACGGAGATTCAATCACAGCCACATTGTCGCAGAACATGTCGATCACCGCGCTATGGTAGGAGTCCCTGGCGATCACGCCCAGGCCTTCCACGCCCACAATGTACAGAAGGCGCACCTTCTGCGCACGCTGGGCCATATCCGCACAGCGCGCATACACGCGCGCACAGTACTCCGAGAGCACGCGCCCTTCCTCTGGCATGCCCAGCAGCTCGCCAAGGCGGGTATACGTTTCATCCAGCCGATCGATATGCGCCGAAATATGCACAAACGGCAATCCCGTCTGTTCCTGCAGCGCATCCAGATCCTCTGCCAGACCGTCCTTGGGCTCACCGATATCGATGACCACCTGCGGCTGTACAGCGAGCATCTCCTCCAGATTGGCATTCCCCCTGCCGCCGTAAATCTGGCCGAGGAGGGGCAGATCATACGCCTGGGTATCAATATACGGCGCTGCGTCGTCGTCCCATGCGCTGACCAGGCCCACAAGCTTCTGCGGCGCAATGGCGAATACGGCCGTCTGCCCCAGTTGACCGGTGACAATTACGCGGTCGATATCTGCATCCAGCTCCACCTCGCGTCCGGCGTCATCCACAAACGCGCGCGTGCCTTCCGCACCGGCAAACGCTGCCAGCATCATCAGCGCAGCAAACAGCAATGCCGCCATTCCTTTTTTCGTCATTCGGCTCATCCTTTCCTTTCATCACCCGGCGTCACCGGTACGATCACGCGCCCCGCAGCGGTATTTTCAAACAGAACGTCCACGCCATACAGCCTTGTCACCAGTTCGGGGGTGAGCACATCCTGCGGCCTGCCCAACGCAGCCACGCGGCCATCCGCAAGCGCCAGAATGCGCGTGGCAAATGTAAGCGCATGCTGCGGATTATGCGTGGACAAAAGCACGCCGTAGCCTTCTCTGGCCAGCTCGCGCACCAGCTGCAAAACGCGCAGCTGATTGCCGTAATCCAGCGCGGAGGTCGGCTCGTCCATGATCAGGATATCGGCCTGCTGGGCGATGGCGCGGCTGACGAGCACCAGCTGCTGCTCGCCGCCGGAGAGGCGCGTAAAGTCGCGCTGCGCCAGATGCGCTGCGCCCACGCGCTCAAGCGCCTCCATAGCGTGCGCCACCTGCTGCCTGCCCGGCTGAGCAAAGGGCGAAAGCTGGCGCGCCGTACCCATGAGCACGGTATCAAGCACCGTGTAGCTGAACGTCGGCTGATGAATCTGGGGGATATAGGCCAGGCGCCTGGCCGCTTCCCTGCGGGGCATGCGGCGCAGATCGTCGCCGTCGGCGGTAATCACGCCCGAATACGTGTTCAGGCGGCCCAGGATGCAGCGAAACAGCGTGCTCTTGCCCACGCCGTTGGGGCCGAGCACGGAGAGAAATTCGCCCTTTTCCAGCGAAAAGGACACGTCGGTGAGCACGCTGTGCTCACCGTAGGCAAACGAAAGATTTCGTACCTGAAGGTTCACAGCCCGCTCTCCTTTCTGGTCATCAGATAGATAAAGAACGGCGCGCCGACGAGTGCAGTCAGAATGCCGATGGGTATTTCCGTGGCCATGAGATTACGGGAGACGTTATCCACCAGCAGCAGAAACAGCGCGCCCATGAGCATGGATACGGGAAACAGCACCCGGCAGTCATTGCCCACCAGCTTGCGGCTCAGATGCGGAATAACCAGGCCCACCCAGCCGATCATGCCGCTGACGGCCACGCTGGATGCCGTCAGGAACGTGGCGCATAGCACCACCAGCATCCTCAGGCGGCCCGTATTCACGCCCAGGGAAGACGCTTCCTCCTCGCCCAGCGTCAGCAGATTGATGCGCCAGCGCACAAGCAGCAGCGGCAGCGCGCCGATAGCCATCGGGATGAGGGCAAAGGCCACGTCCTTTCCCCGCGCGCCGGACAGGCTGCCCATCATCCAGTAGGTGATCTCCGGAAGCTGATCGGATGGATCGGCGACGAGCTTGATATACGACGTGCCGGCGGAAAAGAGCGAGGAGATCATCACGCCCGAAAGCAGGATGCTCACCGCGCGACTGCCCTTTGTTCGCCCGGATACCAGATATACCAGCGCGATGGTCAGCATACTGGATGCAAATGCCATCAGCGTTACGCCGCCGCGGGCAAAGCCAAAAAGGATCGCCAGCGCAGCCCCGAAGCACGCACCCGAGGACGCACCCAGAATATCCGGCGCGGCCATGGGATTCTGAAATACGCTCTGATATGCCGCGCCCGCCAGCGCCAGACACGCACCCACAAGGCACGCAAGCGCAATGCGCGGCAGGCGCACATTCAGCACCACAGCCTGCATGCTCTTCGTCCAGGTTTCCTCCAGCGGCAGAATGCGGCTAAGCAGGATGCGCAGCACCTGCAGGGGCGACACATCGTAGCGGCCAATGACAAACGAAAACAGAAACAGCGCAGCCAGCGCGCCGCTGAGGGCGAGCAGGCAAAGCGCATTCCTGCGCGAAGCAGACTGACTCATACGGATATCCTCATATCGTCTCCCCCGCGATATGCGGAGGTATATAATAAAAGTGTCCGTCTTTCCCGAAAGAAAGCGGACACAGCACAATACGCCCACGGGGAGCGGCTATTCACATGCGCACTGCGTCTCCTTTTCAAACAGGAAGGCCGCGCCGTTTCCCGCGCGACCCCGGCCCTCTTTCCATAGCGCAGCCGCCTTAGGAAGAAGGGCTCGAAGACAGCTATTATTGTATCTGTAATCGCCCATCCTGTCAACATCTTTTATCAATCTTCGAGCAAATCTACACCTAAACAGCATGTGATTGTGATTTCAATATCTATTGGGAAAATCTGTAATTCATGGTATAATATCATCAATAACTTTTCCGGAGGAAAGCGCATGAACATGCTTAAGGAGATCAGCCTGCATGAGATCAGGGACGTGTCCATTGGTCACGCACACGACGAAGCACACGGAACCGGCTGCAGCGTCATCATCTGCGAGAAGAAGGCCCCCTGCGGCGTGGATGTGCGCGGAGGCGGCCCGGCCTCGCGCGAAAATCAGCTCCTCAATCCGCTGATGAGCAACGACGGCGTCAACGCCGTGCTCCTCTCCGGCGGCAGCGCCTACGGCCTGGACGCCGCAGGCGGCGTGATGAAATACCTGGAGGAGAAAAAGCAGGGCGTGAAGGTGGGTAGCGCCATCGTGCCCATTGTCGTGGGCTCGTGCATCTTCGATCTTGCCTGCGCAGACGGCAGCGTCCGACCGGATGCAAAGATGGGCTACGCCGCCTGCCTGGACAGCGAGAAGAACATCGAGCGCAACGGCAACGTCGGCGCGGGTATGGGCGCGACTGTGGGCAAGCTGCTGGGCAACGCCACGGCCATGAAATCAGGCCTTGGCTGCTATGCCGTGCAGATGGGCAGCCTGCAGGTCGGCGCTATCGTGGTGGTCAATGCCATCGGCGACGTATTCGAGATGGATTCCACGCGCCAGCTGGCGGGCTTGCTGGACCGCAAGAAGGGTACGATGATCTCCTCGGAAACAGAGATGGTGAAGCTTTTGCAGCTGGCCAGCAAGTTCTCCTTCAATACAACCATCGGTGCGATCATCACCAATGCGGGCTTTAACAAAGCCGAAATGAACAAAGTAGCGGCCATGGCCTCCAACGGTCTGGCGCGCACCATCCGCCCAGTGAATACATCCATGGACGGCGACTCCGTCTACGCGCTGTCCGTGGGCAAGGTCAAATCCAGCCCGGATGTAGTGGGTACGCTTGCCGCGCATGTACTGGGCAAAGCGATCAACCGCGCCGTGCTGGAAGCGGAGGAAAAATACGGCTTCAAGTCTGCGAAATCTTTCCTGTAAATATCCCAATAACAGGAATCATATCCGGTATATCGAATAATAAGCATGTATTGATTTGCACGAAAGGATGACTTCCATGTTCTCCACCGTCAAGCTTCCCTTTACCGCAGCCGATCCCTTCATCATGAAGGCGTCCGACGGCGTTTACTATCTCTACTGCACCACGGAGGACGAGACCGGCCTCAACGGTACCGGCTTCCCTGTGCGCTCTTCCCGCGATCTGATCCACTGGGAGGACTGCGGCTATGCCCTTTCCAAGGAAACTGCGCGCTGGGGCGCGGGCAATTTCTGGGCGCCGGAGTGCTATGAGATCGGCAGTAAATATTACCTGTTCTACAGCGCGGACTGGAAGGAAAACCCCACCGGCGCGCTGGAAAACTTCCGCATCGGCGCCGCCGTATCCGATACGCCCGAGGGCCCATTTACGGACATCAGCGACAAGCCGATCTTTGATCCCGGCTATCCCATCATCGACGCGAACGTGCTGGAAGACAACGGCAGATTCTATCTGTATTACTCCCGCTGCTGCTACGAGCACAATATCGACGGCCTGGAAGAGAGCTGGATCTACGGCGTGGAGCTGAAACCCGATTTCTCCGGCGTCATCGGCGAGCCCGTTTTGCTGCTGCGCCCCGAGCAGGCGTGGGAGGGCCGCTCCGCCAAGGCGACCGGCCGCCGCTGGAACGAGGGCTCGTTCATCTTCCGGCATGAAGACAAATACATCATCACCTACTCCGGCAATTTCTTTGTCGGCCCGGATTACGCCGTGGGCTATGCCGTGGGCGAAAGCCCGCTCGGTCCGTTCAGAAAGGCCGAAGAGAACCCGATTCTGGAGCGCTACGGCGAGGTGACCGGCACCGGCCACAGCTGTATGCTGCATAGCCCCGAGGGCGAGCTGCTCATCTGCTATCACGGCCGCACCGAGCAGACCGGCACCGACCGCATCGGTTTTATCTCCCCCGCACAGATGACCGGCGACGGCCGCCTGATCATCACCCCCTGAGGAGGATCTGCCATGAACACCGACAATTACCAGCTCATTGCCGCCGATGCGCTCGCGCAGGAGCAGCTGCTCACCTTTGATCACTTCACCGCCGACGACGCCTGGAATCTGGGCGTATTCCTGCGTGAGCGTGCACTTCGTGCCGGCATGGATATCGCCATCAGCATCCGCAAGGCCAACGGCCACATCCTCTTCCAGTGCTGCACACAGGGCACCGTGCTGAGCAACCAGAAGTGGATGGACCGCAAGTTCAATACCGTGCTCTGCACCGAGGGTTCTTCGCTTCGCGCATGGGCCAATCTGAATCTGCGCGGCCAGACCCTGCAGGATCAAGGGCTGAATCCGCTGGACTATGCCTACTGCGGCGGCGGTTTCCCGATCCGCCTGACAAGTGGCGAGTTTATCGGCGCGGCGATCGTATCCAATCTGCCCCATCGCGAGGATCACCGCTTCATTGCCGGTGCGCTCGCCGAATATCTGCACAGGGAAAACGTGCCTTACGTGTAAGGAGGACGGTATGCTCAAAAGAATTCTGCTTTCCACGCTTGCCGTGCTCTCACTCGTTCCCGCCGCTTCGGCAAACGGCCTTCCGCTCACGGACAGCGAAACCGTCAAAGAGCGTTTCGTATCCAACCCGCGCCCGGTCAAGGATATCGGCGATCCGCATGTGATCCGCAACGGTAATGAATACTTCGCCTTTGCCACTGGCGGCCCCATCGGCTTTAACGTGTGGCGCAGCAGCGATCTGAAAACCTTCACCAAGGAAAAGGCGATGAAAAAATCCCCCTGGGCATCCGGCGACTACTGGGCACCGGAGGTGTACCGGGTCGGCGAAAAGTACGTCATGTTCTACACCGGCCGCTGGAAGGAAAACGGCAGCCTGCGCGCGGGCGTGGCGATGAGCGATTTGCCGCAGGGCCCGTATGAGGACGCCATCGGCGCGCCGCTGTTCGACTTCGGCTACGCCGTGATCGACGGCACGCTGGTGTATGACAAGGAAGGCACGCCGTATATGATCTATTCCCGAGACTGCTCGGAGAATATCGTGGGCAGCTACCACGAGAGCCATCTCTACGGCGTGCAGCTTGCGCCCGATCTGCTCAGCACGGTGGGCGAAGGCGTGCCGCTGACCACGCCGGATACGCCGTGGGAACTCAACTCCGGCGACTATCGCTGGAACGAAGGCCCGTTTGTGCTCAAGCATGACGGCAGGTACTATCTCTATTACAGCGCCAACGGCTATGCACAGAAGGAATACGCCGTGGGCGTGGCGGTCGCCGATCATCCGCTGGGTCCGTACACCAAGCAGGAAAATAACCCGATTCTCAATTACATCGAAGAGGATGGCAAGGTGCTCGTCTCCGGCCCAGGCCACAACAGTTTCTTCACCGTGGGCGATGAGCTGTTCACCTCCTACCACACCCATACCTACACAAACGCCCCCTCTGGAAACCGTCAGATCGCCATCGACCGCGCAGGCTTCCACGCGGACGGAACGGCCTACATCAACGGCCCGACGCTCGCCCCGCAGCTGCGTCCGCTCAGCGATCTCGGTCTTATCAATCACATGCCCTTCGCCAAGGCCGATGAAGCCGCGCTGCTGCTTGCCGACGGCGACACCTGCCAGAGTGTCTCTTCCAGCGCCTATACCTTCACGGACAGCGAAGCCGTCTTCACCTGGGATACGCCTGTTTGCGCCGACATGCTGCTGATCTATCCGGCGCAGGGCGCGGGTATCTCCGGTCAGGTGATCGTCAACGATGTCCTGACGGCCGATTTCGCGCTGGAAGCAGGCTACGCTCCTGGCCAGAGCGTGCTGCTTACTTTTGAGCCGATTGAGGTGAGCAGCCTCCGTCTCGTCTTCAGCGGCGAAGCGAAGGTAGGCGAAGTGATGCTTATCGGCAGCGCACAGTGATTGCATCCATACAAAACAGACTCGCCGCTTCCGTTTCGGAGCGGCGTTTTTTGTAGGAGTTTTTCCCTTTTATGATGGATGGACAAACCACGCTCGTATATTTATTGACGATTCCTATTTTCAACTACGCACACAAATGCTATAATATATGTGTTCATCCACGGGTATATCCCCACGTCGAGTAAATTCCTTGTTAATTATTTATTTTTCTTGGATAGATGCCGCAGCCTGTGCTGCGGCGGACAAACAAAAAGGAGTATATTGTATGAGAATTACCGTTTGTATCGGCTCCTCCTGCCATGTCAAAGGTTCCCGTCAGGTGGTTCGCGCGCTGCAGCAGCTCATCGCCGAGCACAAGCTCGAGGACAAGGTGTCCCTGGGCGGCACGTTCTGCCTGAGCAACTGCCAGAAAGGCGTATGCGTTACCGTGGACGACGTTATTTTTTCCGTCACGCCCGAAACCGTTACCGAGTTTTTCCAGACCAATGTGCTTGAAAAGGTGTAATCAGCTATGATCATCCAGATTTGTGTCGGTTCTTCCTGCCATCTCAAGGGCTCTGCGGATATCGTAGCCCTGCTGCAGAAGGCGGTCGAGGAGCATCATCTCGAAAGCGAGGTTACCCTCGCCGGCAGCTTCTGCACCGGCCAGTGCAATCGCGTGGGCGTCACCATTCAGGTAGACGACGAGACCTACACCGGCGTAACCCGCGAAGGCTTTAACGACTTTCTTAACGAAAAAATCCTGGCAAAACTGAAGTAAGGAGAAGGACTTCCATGGCGAGCTTTCTGACGCTGAAGAAATCCAACTGCAAAAACTGCTATAAATGCATCCGCCATTGCCCGGTAAAGTCCATCCGCTTCTCCGGCAATCAGGCGCATATTATCGATAACGAATGCATCCTGTGCGGCCACTGCTTTGTGGCCTGCCCGCAGAATGCCAAGCAGATCGTCGACGATACCGAGAAGGTGAAGGTGATGCTGCAGGGCGATGATCCGGTGATCGTCTCCCTCGCGCCCTCCTTTATCGCCAACTACGACGGCGTAGGCATCGCCTCCATGCGCAAGGCGCTCAGGCAGCTCGGCTTCTATGACGTAGAGGAAACGGCGATCGGCGCGACGATCGTCAAGACCGAATACGAGCGCATGCTGCGCGAGGACAAGAAGAACGTGCTCATTTCCTCCTGCTGCCACTCGGTCAATCTGCTCATCCAGAAGTATTTTCCCAGCTGCCTGCCGTATCTGGCGGATGTGCTCTCCCCGATGCTGGCCCACTGTCAGGACATCAAGCGCCGCCATCCCAGCGCCAAGACCGTATTTATCGGCCCGTGCGTGGCGAAAAAGGACGAGGCAGATCATTATCAGGGACTGACCGACGCGGTGATGACCTTTGAAGAGCTGACCAACTGGCTGAGCAAAGAAGGCATTGAACTGGAGCAGGAGCTGGACCAGACCGAAGAAAGTCTGGCGCGCTTCTTCCCGGTGACCGGCGGCGTGCTCAGAACCATGACGCAGGACAACCCAAAGTACACCTATCTCGCGCTGGACGGCGTGGAGAATTGCATTGAGGCGCTGCGCGATATCGAAGCCGGCCGCCTGCAAAACTGCTTCATTGAGCTCAACGCCTGCGCCGGCGGCTGCGTGAACGGCCCGGTCATGGAAAAATACCGCAAGCACCCGGCCAAGGATTACGTATCCGTCGCCCGCTATGCCGGCAAAAAGGACTTTGACGTGCCGCAGCCGGATGCGCTGCGCCTGCGCAAGAGCTTCTCGCCCATCGATCTGGAAAGCCCGATGCCCAGCGAGACCGAGATTCAGGGTATCCTGCGCCAGATGGGCAAGTTCCGCCCGACACAGGAGCTCAACTGCGGCTCCTGCGGCTACAACACCTGCCGTGAAAAGGCCATCGCCATCTATCAGGGCAAGGCTGAAGCGTCCATGTGCCTGCCCTACCTCAAGGACAAGGCGGAGAGCTTCTCCGATTCTATCGTACGCAACACGCCCAACGGCCTGATCGTGCTCAATGAAAATCTGGAGGTGCAGCAGATCAACGCCGCCGCGCGCAAGATCATGAACATCCGCGCCGCCAGCGACGTGCTGGGCGAGCCGGTTGTGCGCATTCTCGATCCGATGATCTTCATGAACGCGCTGGAAAGCCGCCTGGGCATCATCGAGCAGCGCGAATACCTGGCCGAATACAAGCGCTATGTAGAGCAGACCGTCATCCATGACAAGGAAAGCCGCCTGCTCATCTGCATCATGCGCGACGTGACCCGCGAGGAGCGCGAGCGCGAGAAGAAGGAAAACATCAGCCGCCAGACCATCGAGGTCGCCGACAAGGTTGTCGACAAGCAGATGCGCATCGTGCAGGAAATTGCCTCGCTGCTGGGCGAAACCGCCGCTGAAACCAAGATTGCCCTGTCCAAGCTGAAGGAGTCCATCACCAATGAATGATCTTTGCGCGGATATCGGATACAAGAGTATCAACCATGTCGGCGAGCAGCTTTGCGGCGACCACGTCGACATCGTGGAACAGGGCGACGGTTCCTCCGTCATCGTTCTGGCCGACGGCCTGGGCAGCGGCGTGAAGGCGAGCATTCTCTCCACGCTGACCTCCAAGATCATCTCCACGATGCTCGCCGAGGGCCTGCCGATTGAGGAATGCGTTTCCGCCATCGCCGCCACGCTGCCCGTATGCTCGGTGCGCGGCGTCGCCTATTCCACTTTCACCATCATCCACCTGCTCAACAACGAAACTGCCGAGCTCATCCAGTACGACAATCCGCAGGTCATTCTCATCCGCAACGAACGGAACTTCGAATACCCGCGCACAGAGATGAACATCGACGGCAAGAAGATTTACAAGTCCGTCATCAAGCTGCAGGAGAATGACATCTTCATCGCCATGAGCGACGGCTGCCCGCATGCCGGCATCGGCATGAGCTACAACTTTGGCTGGAAGCGCGAGGATATCGCCAACTTCATGGAGACGATGTCCGTAGCCGGATATACTGCCAAGACGCTTTCCACCATCCTCATCGACGAGGTGAACAAGCTCTACGGCGGCAAGCCCGGCGACGACGCCACGGCCTGTATCGTGCGCGTGCGCAAGCGCGTGCCGATGAACATGCTCTTTGGCCCGCCCAGCAACCGCGACGACTGCAACCGCATGATGAGCCTGTTCTTCTCCAAGGAGGGCAAGCATATCGTTTGCGGCGGCACCACCTCTTCCATCGCCGCCAAGTATCTGGGCAAGCCGCTGCGCGCTTCTCTCTCCTTTGAGCGCAGCGACGTGCCGCCGATCGCCGAGATCGAGGGTGTGGATCTGGTGACCGAGGGCGTGATCACGGTGAACAAGGTTGTGGAGTATGCCCGCGATTACCTGGAGAGCAACGCGCTCTACGAGGACTGGAGCATGAAGCGCGACGGCGCTTCGCTGATCGCCCGCCTGCTCTTTGAAGAGGCGACAGACATCAACTTCTACGTTGGCCGCGCGGTCAACCCTGCGCATCAGAATCCCGATCTGCCCATCAACTTCAACATCAAGATGAACCTGGTTGAGGAGCTGAGCGGCTGCCTCAAGAAGATGGGCAAGCGCATCAAGGTCAGCTACTTCTAGTGCGCAGTGCGCACTTCCACCTCCGAAGTTCTTTCCATCATATCAGGACTTCGGTGCTCGCAGCAAGAAATTCTGCGTAGTTTATAAAGTGAGGAATCCATGAGAAAATTCGATACAAAGGTACAATACCTCAAATACAAGGTTCTGCGTGAGGTTGCGCGCGACGCCTGGAACGGCACGCTGCTGGAGAACGTGCTCAATATTCCCAAGATCATCGCCCCCGGCAAGGAGCCGACCATGCGCTGCTGCGTATTCAAAGAGCGCGCAATCCTCGGTGAGCGTGTGAAGATCGCCATGGGCGGCGACAAGAACAACAACAACGTCATCGAAGTTATCGATATCGCCTGCGACGAGTGCCCGGCCGCCGGCTACGAGGTCACAGCTTCCTGCCGCGGCTGTCTGGCCCATCGCTGCGAGGATGTGTGCAAGCGCGGCGCGATTACCTTCGATCACAACCATGTCGCCCATATCGACAAGACGAAGTGCGTGGAATGCGGCCAGTGCGCCAAGGTCTGCCCGTATACCGCCATCATCCATCACCAGCGTCCCTGCCAGACGGCCTGCAAGGTGAAGGCGATTTCCATCAACAGCGACAATGCTGCCGCTATCGACAACGAGAAGTGCATCTCCTGCGGCGCATGCGTATACCAGTGCCCGTTCGGCGCGATCATGGACAAGAGCCAGATCGTGGATGTGATCAACATCCTGCGCGACGGCGCATTCGGCGCGAACTACAAGGTATATGCCGTGGTCGCCCCGTCCATCGCCAGCCAGTTCACCTATGCCAAGCTGGGCCAGGTGATCACAGGCCTGAAGAAGATGGGCTTCCACACGGTCGTTGAGGCCGCGCTGGGCGCGGATATGGTTGCCATGTGGGAGAGCAAGGAGATTGCGGAAAAGGGCTTTGTGACCAGCTCCTGCTGCCCGGGCTTTGTGCAGTACATCAAGTCCGCCTTCCCGGCGCTCACGCAGTATATTTCCCACAACCCGTCCCCGATGGCGGCGATGGGCAAGTACATCAAGGGCACCGACCCGACGGCCAAGATCGTCTTTATCGGCCCGTGCACGGCCAAGAAGATGGAGATGCAGCGCGAGGACGTCCGTCCCTACATCGACGCCGTGCTCACCTTCGAGGAACTTCAGGCGCTCTTTGACAGCCGTGAGTTCGATATCAAGAATCTTGAGGAGGATGTGCTGGACAACGCGTCCTACTTCGGCCGCATCTTCGCGCGCAGCGGCGGCCTGACCGACGCCGCCGTACAGGCGCTCAAGGAGCAGAACATCGACTTTGAGATCAAGCCCGAGGTCTGTGATGGCATCGAAGCCTGCAAGATTGCGCTGCTCAAGAAGAGCAAGAACGCGCTCGCTGCGAACTTCATCGAGGGCATGGCGTGCTCCGGCGGCTGCATCGGCGGCGCGGGCTGCCTGACCCACGGTCCCAAGGACAAGACGCAGGTGGACAAGTACGGCCAGGAGGCGTTCGAAAAGACGATCTCCGATGCGATTTCCATGCTGTGAACGGAATAAAAGAAGCTGCTTCGGCAGCTTCTTTTTGTTGAACAAAAGGGATAGAAAGTTCATTAAGGAGTCTTGAAACCACCGCGAAGCGAAGAAGGGTCAAGGGATGAAATCCCTTGTCAGGGGTTTGGGGATGAAATCCCCAACGTAACCCAATCGAAGAATAAAGCAAGAATCGGAGCGAAGCCGAAGGCGACAATTACGATTCCGCTATACTTCTTAAGCGTGATTTATATTGAGCGCGTAGCCTGTTACGCTCAATGAAAAACGCACTGATGAAGTATACAGGAAGCTCAATTGTCGCCTAATGGCTCCGCTGAGCTTCTTGTTTATCCAGCGCTTCGCGCATGGGAACGTTGGGCTGCCGCCCAAACCTGCCTGAGGGATTTCATCCCTCAGACTCCCTTCTTCGCTTCGCGGCGGCTTCATGTTGCTTAGTGAACTAAATATCCCCATTACACGCAAAAAGGACCGCCTTCCGGCGGTCCTTTGATTTGCGCATTACGCAGCGGTATCTTCCTGTGCAGTTTCTTCGGTTTCTGCCTTGTTCGCCTCGTCAGCGACTTCCTCGGCCGCCTCAGCCTCAGCAGTCTCGGCCGCTTCGGCAGCCTTGGCCGCAGCTTCCTCGCCCTCGATCGGAACGATCTTTCCATCCGCGCCGATCTTCATAACGTCCGCATCCGCAGCGCCGACCACGATGTAATCCTCGCGCTCAAGGTTGTACAGCGCACGCGCACCCTTGAGATCCTCCACGGAATACTCCATGAACGGATTGCCCAGATAGTCCTTGATCGCAATCTTGGAAATCTCCGCACGCTCCAGGATATCAATGACTTCGCCGTCCAGGCGCATCATCAGGCTGCTGGTATCCTCGGTTCTGGCAGTCAGGGTCAGCAGCTTGGACTGCTCCTCAACCAGCCAGCTCAGATTCTCCTTGAACAGCAGCTGCTTGTCGCCGCTGAACAGTCGCAGATTCAGGCTGTTGTAGCCCAGATAGAGCTGCTTGAGCCAGTACGGGCTGCCGTAAACGCCGCCGATCGCCTGCGCCTTGCGCTTCTCCTCCATATCGTGGCGGATGCGCTCCTTGGTCATGACCTGAGGACCGTTATCTTCAAACACGTACTTCTCGAGCATGACCACGTTGCCATTCTCATCGATGGCGTAATAGGCGGTCAGATCGCCGTTTTCCGCAGCGGTATACACATCCACCTTGCCGCTGAACTGACTCATATCCACGCTGGACGCAAGCACATCGGCCAGCTTATCCGCGCTGACCACGCCGTCGCCGGTGGTGATCACGATGGTCACGTCCTTATCGCCGGCCACAGAGGTGGTGCCGCTGACATTGCCGGTGGTGAAGCTCACATTCGCGTTGCCGTAAGAATCAATCCAGGCGCTGGTGGCAGAGCCGGTATTCTCAATGACAGCAGAGCCTTCCTCATATGCGCCGCCGCCAACCTCGCCATTGATGGCTCCTTCGTTCTTGACGTTCACGGATGCATTGCCAAACGCGCCGCCCCAGATGCCGTCCGGCGGCAGCTCGTTGCCTTCCTCATCCACGCCGTTGGCCAGGCCGTCGCCAATGGTACCAGCAGCGGTATTGGTGAGGGTCACGCTGGATTCGTCGTAGGCGTTGGCGCCGAACTTCTGGCCGATGTAACCGTTGTTGGTCGCATCGATGACGGTACCGTTGAGGGCGTCCAGAAAGAAGTCTCCTTCAACGCTGCCGTTGTTGGTCGCAGTCATGGAAGCGTCGCCATCGGACCAGGTCCACAGGTTGCCGGTAGTGCCGTTGTTTTCAACGGTCGTATCACCGTTAATGGATTCGACATAGATGTGATCGAGCACTTCGCCGTTGTTGACGAAGGTCGCGTTCGCGCCGTCATGAGAAGCCACGCCGCCGCGGCCGTTGATGGTGCCGTTGTTCTCAACAACCACTTCGTTGTCGCCGTAGCCGTTGATAAAGATGCCTTCCACCGTGCCGTCGTTGGTCGCAGTCACGCTGCCGGTCACATCGCCGGCGATTTCCTCGCCGAGGGTACCGCTGTTGCTCACGGTCACATCCAGCGTGCTGCCTTCTTCGCTGTTAAAATACATGCCGCCCGCGATCTCGCCGCTGTTGCTCATGCTTACCGTGCCGCTGGCCGGATCGGCGGTCTCATCGGAGGTACCCGCCCAGGCGTCCACGCTGCTGTTGATGGTACCGCTGTTGGAGAAGGACGCTTCGCCGCCCTTCTGGATGCCGATGCCGACATACTCGCCGTTCAGCGTGCCGGCGTTCTCCATGGTCAGGGAGGTATCCACGCCGGTGCCGGGGTTGTTGATATACACGCCGCCACCCTCGCCGTCCGCGTTCGGCGTGCTGTTGATCACGCCTTCAGCGCCATTGACGATGGACAGGGAGCCGTTTTCATGGATCGCAGCATTGAATCCTTCGTTGTTGATTTCGCCGTTGTTGACGAAAGAAGTGGTGCTGCTGTCATCCGGGTTGAAACCTGCATAATTCTCGTCGTACACGTAATCACCGACCCAAACATCCGTATTGTGTTCGGCGTTCAGCGTACCTTCGTTGGTGAAGGAGGTTTCGGAATTATCGGCGGAGCCGAAAGCCAGCCAATCGGCGGAGATGGTGCCCTCATTGGTGCCGGTGACAGAGCCGCTGTTCCAGCTGTTCAGATCAAAGCGCTCGCCTCCGTTGATATCGCCGGTATTGCTGAAGGTCGCTTCGCCGGAACCCTGAGATTCGACATTAACACGCCACTCGACGTCAATCGTACCGGAATTGACGAAGGACGCATTGCCCGCTCCGTCGGAGCTGACAGAAACATTCTCGCCGGTAATGGCGCCGGCATTCTCCAAGGAGGCAGTGCCGTTCTCGGTGCCGATACTGCTGCCGCCGTTCACAACGCCGGTATCGGTGTTGATCACGCTGGTATCCGCGGTATCATGGGCGAAGGAATCCGTCACCCCGTTCACCGTGCCGCTGTTTTCGATCACAGAATTGGCGTCGTCATGAATCCAGGAGTTGGCATGGCCGTTGATGGTGCCGCTGTTGGTGATGGAACCGGTGCCGACAGCGTCCGCAGTTTCATCTTCCCAACCCATGCTGATATCCACATTGCCGTTGATGGTGCCGGAGTTGTTCACAGCCAGATTGCCGGAACCGTCGGCCATCATCTGCACGTTGCCCGGGCCTTCCTCATCCTCGCTCTCGTTCTCGTGCTCGCCGACTTCCATATTGATGGTGCCGGAGTTGTTCACGGAAACCGTGGCGTTGTCGTGAGACCAGCCCCACAGGTTCTCCGCGGTCAAGATGCCCTCGTTATTGAGCGTGGTGATGGAAGCGATTTCGCCCGCCACTTCGTCATCATCCTCGTTCGGGCCGCCCATTATGCCGAATTCATCCTCGACGGTGATGGTTCCCTCGTTGTTCACGATCACCGTGCCGCCGATATGGCTGTTAGCGAACATCGCGTCCGTCTTGATTTCGCCCGCGTTGTTGAGCGTCACAGTGGTATCGCTGCCCGCAGAGATATTCGCTTCCTGCACGGAAACGATCGCGCCGGACTGGATATCCACGGTAACGGTCTCAGACTCGCCGACGAAAATATGGAAGGTTTCACCGCCGATGACGACAGTATCCGCGAAGGTATAAGACGCAAACCTGCTGTCATGGTAGAAATTCTCGATCTCACCCTGGGTGATCACGACATTGTCATACTCATCGACAGAGGCAACCACGCCGCCCTCGTTGTAGGCGCGCTGCGCGTCCAGCACTTCCACGATGGCGCTCCATTCCACGGCAAACGCCGTCATCGGATTGAGCAGCATTAGGGCAGCCAGCGTCAGAGCAACCAGCTTCTTCATCATACAATCCACCCCATTCTCATAATCTGAGCATTTTTATCTTATAACAGCAAGTATACCGGGGGGGGGTGTACTGTCAATACCATTTTGGAAAATTGTTAAAGAAACTTAAAACTTATATAACATCCAAAAAAGGGAGCCGGGTAAAGAAAAAGCCCGGGCGGCTATGCCGCCCGGGCTTCGCAGTCATGATTTTTCTGTCCACACATTCTGTCCATCCGAGAGCACCGTAACCGTGCCGTCCTCGCGGGAGGAATACACATCCGCGCCCAGCTGCTCAAGCATGCGGATCACATCCTCGCTGGCAGGCTCCTCGTCGTCATCGGTGATATAGGCAATCTTCGGCGCGGCCTCGGTGAGGAAGGCTTCGCTTGTAGCCACCAGCCGCCCGTGGTAGGGCACCTTGAGCACATCGCACTTGACGTCGCCCTCCTCCAGCAGTTCCTTTTGCCGGGGCGCTTCTGCATCGCCGGCGAAGAAGAACTTCGTATCGCCGTAACTCAGGCGTACGGCGAGGGAAAAGTCGTTTTCCTCATCCCGGCCGTAGCTCTTTTTCTGCGCGGCAGTCAGGGTCATCTTCACCCCGTCGTCGGACTGCATGGCCATATCCGATTTGATCTCCATCGGGAAGGTCTGAATATCCGGCTGGGCCGCAAGCGCCTCCATGAACTGCGTATGCTGCTTGCTTTCCTTATTATATACCGGCATGATCACCTGGCGAACGGCGATCTCCTCCAGAATCTTATCCGCGCCGCCGACATGATCCTTGTCGTAATGAGTGATGATCAGGGTATCGATGGCGTCGATTCCCTCTTTTTCAAAGCGCTCCACCAGCGCCTTGCCGCCCTTGTTCGTGCCGGTATCGATGAGGATACGCACGCCGGATGGCGTCGTAATGAGCATAGCGTCAGCCTTGCCCATATCATAAAAATCCACGCGCAGATGATCCGCCTTGGCACAGGCAGCCGCCAGCGTGAGCAGCATCGCACACAATATCATCACTTTCTTTCTCATTGATCATCCCTCATCGCATTGCATTTTTCATGGCGTCCCTTTTGAAAAAAGGCTCTCCCGAACCGAGAGAGCCTATGCCAATCAGTAGCTGGTGCCGTACAGAGAATTCTGCGTATTTTTGCCGGCGATGCCGTCCACGGCCAGGCGGTGATCCTTCTGATAGGCGCGCACAGCGTCATACGTCCACTGACCGAAGATGCCGTCCACCGCGCGGACGATGCTCTTGTAGCCCGCATCGACGAGCGCCTGCTGCAGGCGCCTTACCGCATCGCCCCTGCATCCCCAGTACAGCAGGCGATAGCCCGCAGAGGAGCTGGAAGAACTGCCGGAGGCTTTCTTGGCATAGGAGGAGTGGAGCACCTCCTGGGTATACGGATCGGCTACGCCGGTTACCTTCAGGCCGTTGCGGCTCTGGAAATTGCGCACGGCGCGATAGGTCGCGCTGCCAAAGTAGCCGTCGATATTGCCGGTGTAGTAGCCCAGCGCCTTGAGCCTGCGCTGCAGCGGCACCACGGCGCTCTTGTACTTGCTGGAGCGCTGCAGCGTCTTGTAGCTGCCGGAAGAGCTGCTGCCCGCCGGCCTGGCGGCAGAGGAATACAGCAGGTTCTGCGTGGCGCTGTCGGCTATACCGGTCACCTTCAGGCCGTTTTCCTGCTGAAACATGCGCACGGCGCGCTGTGTGCCGCTGCCGTAAATGCCGTCCACCTTGATGGTGTAGTAACCCAGATCCTTGAGGCGCTGCTGCAGATCGTAGATCAGCTTATCGCCGCGGTCGCCGCGTTCAAAGGTGGGATAATACTTTTCCTTGGGCAGGGTTACACTGGTGCGGAAGGGGGTCGTTCCCTCTACCACAGTCTTGTAATCGATTTCGATCTCGTAGGTCTTGCCCGGGGTCAGTCCATCATAGCGCACGGAGCTGCCCGTATAGATGCCCTTATCCGGCTGACCGGACACGGAGATGAGCATTTCCGCGTTCGCAGCCTTCGTCACGGTCACAACGATAGAATCGGTGGTGGTTTCTACCTTTGCCTCGATGCTCACCGGCTTCTGCGGCTCGGCGCCGCCCGCCTGACCCTGGATAACGACGGCGCCGGCGGTCACGGTCATGTAATCAAAATGGCCGTCCTGATCCTGTACCGGGGTCACATACTGCGCGCGCACGGTATAGGGGCCGGCGGCAAAGCTGCCCAGCTGCACCAGACCGCTGCCGATAATGGCATTGGCGGCAACCTGCTTGCCGTTTTGATCCAGAACGACAATCTCCACCTCGCGGCTGCTTGCGCCATCCACGACGACGCTGATGCTGCTGCCCGTCACCACGGGCAGGATGGTGAACGCCTTCACCGGATCCTGCGTATTGCCGCTACTGGGCGGCGGGGTAATCAGCTCCACGCCGCCGCCGGCGGGCGGCGCAACAGGATCCACCTCGACGGGCGGAATCACCGGATCCGCCACAGGAGGCGGAGTCACGGGCTCCGCCACGGCAGGCGGGGTTACAGGCTCTACCACGGCAGGCGGGGTTACAGGCTCTGCCACGGCAGGCGGGGTTACAGGCTCTGCCACGGCAGGCGGGGTTACAGGCTCTGCCACGGCAGGCGGGGTTACAGGCTCTGCCACGGTCTTGCCTTCAACTTCCACCGTCGTCCTAAAGACATTGGTGCCGTTCATATAGTCGATTTCAATCTCATATTCACCCGCAGCAAGGCCGGTGAACGTAGCGGAATCGCCCTTGTGCAAATCCGTGCGGACATCATCGCCCACATAGACATACATCGCCTCGGACGAGCCGCCGGTGATGGTCACCTTGATATAGTCTTCATCCGTCTCCACAGACGCGCCGATCTCGCTGTACACCGGCACGGTCTCCTGCGGCGCAGCGGGCGGGGTTACCGGCTCTACGACGGACGGCGGCGTTACGGGCTCAATCTTTTCGGTCTTCTCGACTGCCGGTTCGATCTTTTCGGTCACCGGTTCGATTTTCTCGACCTTTTCGACCACCGGTTCGATCTTTTCGATCTTCTCGATCACCGGAGCAATCTTTTCGATCTTTTCGGCCGCCGATTCGATCTTTTCGATCTTCTCGATCACCGGAGCAATCTTTTCGATCTTTTCAGCCGCTGGTTCGATCTTCTCGATCTTCTCGAGCACCGGAGCAACCTTCTCGGCCTTCGGCTCAATTTTTTCTACGAGCGGCTCGCTCTTTTCGACTGCAGCCACGGGCACAATCAACTCGACAAGCGGCTTTTCTCCCTGATTGACGGCCTCTGCCAGCGCGCCAAAGGGCATACAGCTGCCCAGCATCGCCAAACACAGCGCAGCAGCCAACGTCCTCTTCATATTTTTCATTTCACGGTCCCTCCGTATGCGTCTTCGGAAGCTTTGCTTCATCTTAGCATGTTTTCCCCGATTATGCAACCAATCAGCGGCGCATGTTCTTTCTGATTACATGACGAATATCTGTTTGTGTTTCTTCCCATCCCTCCAAATTTTTATTGATTTTGCTCTTTCTCCCATGTATCATAGATACAGACCATTCTATTCTATGCTGTGACGGCTGTGCATTGTGCGCCGTCCGGCTTGACACCCCGATTTCAGGAGGGCAATCATCATGCTGAATTTTGAATTCTGTTCCCCGACCAAGTTTGTCTTCGGCCGCGATATGCAGCATAAAGCCGGCGAACTTGTCAAGGAATTTGGCGGCAGCCGCGTGCTGGTCGTCTATGGCGGCGGCAGCGTTGTGCGCAGCGGTCTGCTGAGCGCCGTTCTTTCCTCTCTGGACGCCAGCGGTCTTGCGCATATGGAGCTGGGCGGCGTGAAGCCCAATCCGCGCAGCGATCTGGTGTACGAGGGTATCCGCATCTGCAAGGAAAACGGCATCGACTTCGTGCTGCCGGTGGGCGGCGGCTCCGCCATCGATACGGCGAAGGCCATCGCCGATGGCGCGCTCTACGACGGTGATTTCTGGGATTTCTACTGCGGCAAGGCGAAGGTGACAAAGGCGCTGCCTCACGGCTGCGTGCTCACCATCCCTGCTGCAGGCAGCGAGGGCAGCAATTCCTCCGTCATCACCAAGGTGGAAACCAACCTCAAGCGCGGCCTTGGCACCGAGTTCCACCGTCCGCGCTTTGCGATCATGAATCCGGAACTGACGTTTACCCTGCCGCGCTATCAGCTCGCCTGCGGCGTGACCGATATGATGGCGCACATCATGGAGCGCTACTTCACCAACACCAAGGATGTGGCCCTCACCGACCGCCTCGCCGAAGCGCTGCTCGTGTCCATCAAGGAAGCTGCGCCCATCGCCATGGCCGACGACCACGACTACGAATCCCACGCGACGCTGATGTGGGCGGGCATGCTCGCGCACAACAATTCCGTGGGCGTGGGCCGCGAACAGGACTGGGCCAGCCACCAGATCGGCCACGAAATCTCCGCCAAGTACGACACGGCGCACGGCGCGAGCCTGGCCGTCGTCTTCCCTGCATGGATGAAGACCGTGTACACCCACGACGTGAAGCGCTTTGTGCAGTTCGCCACCCGCGTGTGGGATGTTGATCCCGCAGGCAAGACCGACGAGCAGATCGCGCTCGAGGGCATTGCCAATATGCAGGCGTTCTTCGTCTCCATGGGCATGCCTGCCACGCTGGAGCAGGCCGGCGGCAAGGCCGAGGATATCCCGGCGCTGGCAGCCAATGTCGTCAACGGCAAGACCGGCCACTTTGTTGAGTTCCTGCCGCCGCAGATCGAGGAGATTCTGCGTCTGACCTGCGAAAAGTAACGCTTTATTTGCAAAACCATATAGGGGGCGGGGCTCTGCTCCGCCCTCTTGCATGGTTTGAGGAGGAATTTTCTTGCCAAGTAATTTCCGCGCCATCGGGCCGACGACGTTCCTCTCGCCCATCCCGGCGGTGATGCTCTCCTGCCGGGGCACCGAGCCCGGCTTTGAGCGCGACAACCTGATCACCATCGCCTGGGCCGGCGTGATCAATTCCGATCCGCCGATGATCTCCGTCTCTATCCGCCCGGAGCGCCATTCCTACAGCCAGATTGTGCAGTCCGGCGCGTTCTGCCTGAATCTCATCGGACGCGACCTGTGCAAGGCGACCGATTATTGCGGCGTGAAGAGCGGCCGCGACGTCGATAAATTCAAAGAGACCGGCCTGACAAAGCTGGACATTGAGGACTTCCCTGCGCCCGCCGTCGAGCAGGCGCCCGCGTTCCTGTGCTGCCGGGTCAAGCAGCGCATCCCGCTGGGCTCGCACGATGTGTTCCTGTGCGCTGTGGAGCAGGTATACGTATCCGATCGCCTCTTTGACGAGGATGGCAGCCTCCATCTGGATCGCGCCGACCTGATCGCCTATGCGCATGGCGAGTATCACCCGATCCGCCCGCGCCCGGAGGGTTTCTTCGGCTACAGCGTTGCCCGGCCCGAAGTATTGGAGCGCCGCCTGGGCAAGAGCGCATCCGCCAGAAAGCCCGGCGAAAAGCAGACAGCTTCCAAAAAGGGAGGCAAGCGCTGATGAAACAACGCGTACTTCGCGGCTTTGCCATGCTGCTTGCAGCCGTGCTGCTGTGCGCCGGGGCCAATATTCTTGCCTTTACCATCGATACGCCCGCCATGCGCGCCAATACCTGGCAGGGCTGCCTGATGCTGGGCGAGCAGCAGAGCCAGCCGCAGACGGTTGGCGGCTTTCTGAGCGCGCAGCTGGATAATTTTACCGGCGTGCTGATCCTCAAGACGGCAGGCTACGTCGGCCCGGAAAGCCTGTTGGAAAAGGCGTTCGGCGGCCTGCGTGTGGATATGCCCGCACAGGATGGACAAACCGATTGGGAAGCCTTCTGCAATTACGAATTCGGCGAGCTTTCGCCTACAGGCAGCGGCATGAGCTACTATCGCTACTGGCACGGCTATACACTGCCGCTGCGCCTGCTGCTGTGCATTCTGGATACGGCCAATCTGCAGATGGTGCTTTACTTTGCGCAGCTGGCGCTGTTTATCTTCGTGCTGCATCTGATGGGCAGGCGCGGCCTTGGACGCCTTATTCCCGGTTTTTTCCTTTCGTATTTTCTGCTGATGCCCTTCTCCGTCAGCGTCTGCCTGCAGTATATGCCGGTGAGCATGCTGATGCTGAGCGCATGCGCGGCAATCCTGCTCGCCGATGTTCGCATCGGGCGCGCCGTGACGCTGCCCGCATTCTTTGCGCTCGTGGGCCTTTTGACCAATTATTTCGACCTGCTCACCTTCCCCATGGTTTCACTGGGCTTCCCGCTCATCCTGCTGCTGGCGCTGCGCATGCGCCGCGGCGAGAGCGGCTCGTCTCTCTTCCTGCTGACGGCCTTGTGCGGCTGCGCATGGGTACTGGGCTACGGCGGCATGTGGGTGCTCAAGTGGCTGTTCAATGCGCTGGTCTTCGGCCCGGATACGCTCAGGACTGTTTTGGGCCAGGTGACACTGCGCGCTTCCGATAACGGCGGCGAAATTTCCCGCTTCGCCGTGCTGCTGGAAAATTTGGATGTGATCACCGCCAAGAAGAGCTATCTGCTGCTCATCGCAGTCTGTGCGCTTGCAACGCTTGTGCCTGCCGCACACGCGCTGGCAAAAAAGCGCAGCCTGGCGCTGGATCTGCGCGCGCTGAATATCCTGCTGCCCGGCGCAGCGGTATGCTTGTGGATTCTGGTGATGGCCAATCATTCCTGGGACCACACCTATTTCACCTATCGCGGCATAACGGTTGCGGTATTTGCATTCTTTGCGTTCATCTCCTGTGTGCTGAGGGAAAAAACAAAAGCGCAGGCATAAAGCCTGCGCTTTTCTTGATCCGATCAATCCATATGCAGCACAGCGCACAGAAGCTCCTTCGCCTGCGCAGCGCCCGCTTCATTGAGCGAGTAATAAATCCACTTGCCGTCTTTGCGCGCACACACCAGACCGGCGTCCAGCAGGATGCGCATGTGATGGGAAAGCGTCGGCTGGCTGATCGCCAGCGCTTCCTGCATCCTGCAGGCACAGCGCTCGCCCTGGTGAAGCAATTCCAGAATCGTCAGGCGGTTTTCATCACCCAGCGCCTTGAAAATGCGGGCTTTCATTTGATTGGACAGCGCCATGTTATCCCCCTCTATGCTTGAAATCCATTATGATACAAGTATTATACGCACCAAACATCCGATTGTCAATGTAATTGTGTCAATTTTTACATATTTCGTATTATACATCGTATATACACACAAAATATGTTTTTCTGTTGGTTGCGAAACCCCTTTTCAGACTGTATAATTCAAAAAAACACATTGTGAGGATACTTCTATGATGCATCCATATACGGACACGCTTCCCGATTCTGTGATTGAGCGTGCGCTTTCGCTCAGCGTATCGCTGCTGCTGGACGGGGCAAAAACCGCCGGCGTCTCCCTGCCCGGCGGCGGCTGCCTGCCTCCATGGATCCTGCCGCTGGACAGGACGCAGAAGATGGCCGGCACGGCGCTGACGGTGCGCACGCAGCCGGGCGACAACAGGCCAATCCATCTGGCGATTTACGGCGCGCAGAAGCCGGGCTTCGTGCTGATGATTAACGGACGCGGTCACGACGGCTGCGCCTACATGGGCGATCTGATGCTGGGCGCATGCAAGGCGCTGGGCTTTTCGGGCGTGGTGATCGACGGGCGCGTACGTGACTGGGACGGCATCATGGAACTGGGCTTTCCGGTATATGCGCGCGGTCTTTCTCCGCTTGCGCCGACAAAAACACAGGATGGCGAAATCAACGAGTCCATTGATCTGGGCGGCGTAACAGTCTGTCCTGGTGATCTGGTGATGGGCGACTGCGATGGCGTGTGCGTGATTCCGAGGGGAAAAATTGAAGCCGTTCTGGACGGCGCGCAAAAGCGCAGGGATCATGAAGCCTCCAGAGCGCGCGAGATTGAACGATATATGTACGCAAAAGAGACAGGAGAATCTATGCCGGATCTCACGCCCGCATGGGTAAAGAATGTTTTGGGGAAATAAAGGGATAGAAAGTTAATTAAGGAGTCTTGAAACCGCCGCGAAGCGAAGAAGGGTCAAGGGATGAAATCCCTTGTCAGGGGCTTGGGGATGAAATCCCCAACGTAACCCAATCGAAGAAAAAAGCAAGAATCGGAGAGGACCGAAGCCTGCCGCGCCCAGTGGGCGAAACAGGCAGGCGGAGCGTCGGAAATCGCAAGGAGCGGCAGTATGCCGCGACTATGCGAGTTTCCCGGGCGCCGAAGGCGACAATTACGATTCCGGCACAGATTGAAAGAATTTCTCAGAC
>JAFQIF010000035.1 GCA_017397695.1 Clostridia bacterium | reverse complement strand
TGGTGGGTATAGCTCAGTTGGTTAGAGCGCCAGATTGTGGCTCTGGAGGTCCTGGGTTCGACTCCCAGTACTCACCCCACTTTTCTTTCGCTGCAGGATGCAGGGTACCGTTGGGGTGTCGCCAAGCGGCAAGGCACGGGACTTTGACTCCCGCATTCGCAAGGTTCGAATCCTGCCACCCCAGCCATTTGATCCATTAGCTCAGCTGGTAGAGCACCTGACTTTTAATCAGGGTGCCTGGGGTTCGAGTCCCCAATGGGTCACCATTTTAGTGACTTTGCGGGTGTGGCGGAATGGCAGACGCGGCAGATTTAGGATCTGTTGCCAGAGGCGTATGAGTTCGAGTCTCTTCACCCGCACCATTTTTTATGCGGTAGTAGCTCAGTGGTAGAGTGCCACCTTGCCAAGGTGGATGTCGCGAGTCCGAATCTCGTCTACCGCTCCACTGTGCGGGTGTAGCTCAATGGTAGAGCTCCAGCCTTCCAAGCTGGCTACGTGGGTCCGATTCCCATCACCCGCTCCACAATTTGCACCATTAGCTCAGTTGGTAGAGCACCTGACTCTTAATCAGGGTGTCCCGGGTTCGAGTCCCTGATGGTGCACCAAAGTAACACTCGGCGTTTGCCGGGTGTTCTTTTTTCTTGCAGTGGAATTGCTTGTTTGTGCGATGAGAGGGAATTCGGTGCTGCTTTCGACGATTTCCTCCTGTTTCGGAAAGCAGAATGACAATTATCAATTGCCGCCAGCCGTTATGAATGGTATAATGCTTCTTACGATATAGAATATACAGGTGATAAGTATGTATGTGATTCTTTGCGCCGCCATGGGCTATCTGCTGGGCATGATTAACCCTGCATATCTCTTTGGCAGGATGCATGGATTTGATATCCGCAAATATGGATCGGGCAACGCGGGCGCGACCAATGCTACCCTGATCATGGGCAAGGCGACGGGTGTGCTGTGTATGCTCGTAGATGTGTTCAAGGCTTTTACCGCATACAGGATTGCCGTGCGTGCTTTCCCGATGATCAGTTTTGCTGGCGTGCTCGCCGGTACGGCGTGTATCCTTGGACATGTTTTTCCGATCTATATGCATTTTTCCGGCGGCAAGGGTCTGGCATGCATGCTCGGCATGATGCTTGCGCACAATTGGAAGCTTTTTCTTGCACTGTTCATTGCGGAAGTACTGCTCGTGCTGATGATGGGGTATATATGTCTGATGGCGCTGTCGCTGAGTGTGATCTTTCCTGTGGCATATGCTGTTTCTACCGGCGATCTGGTTGGTATGACCGTGCTCGCGGTGTTGATTCCAGTGGTCGTGTACAAGCACATGCCCAATATTCGTCGGATTCTTGTGGGAAAAGAGATGCGCGTCAGCTGGCTGTGGAATGCAAAGGAAGAGGAAGCGCGTATCGAAAAGAATTACTCTGAGCAGGAATGGAAGCAGCGCTACAAAAAAGTGAACACCTAAAACGTATCATAATCAAGCATCGCCTGAAAACGGCGATGCTTTTTGCTTGTGGGCAGAGCAATAATAAAATGTTGCAATCGCGTAAAAAATGTGACAAAAAATTAGTTGGATAGCATGAATGATGTGCGGATGCTTGATTGACTTTTGTTTGGGGTGCATATATAATAAATACAAATAATGAATGACCAGTCGATATGCAGTGTGAATGTAAATTCGGCAGAGGATAACGCTGCTGATTCGAATTGATTTGGGAGGGAACCGCCGTGAGCGATCGTATTTCTATCCGTCATGCACTCAAAAAGTATGGCGACAATGTCATTATTCCGGATCTGAGCCTGGAGATCAGGAAAGGTGAATTCTTTACGCTGTTGGGTCCGTCCGGTTGCGGAAAGACTACGCTGCTGCGTATGATTGCGGGTTTCAATTCTATCGAAGGCGGCGAGTTTTACTTCAATGATACGAAGATCAACGATCTGGATCCTGCGAAGCGCAATATCGGCATGGTTTTCCAGAACTACGCGATTTTCCCGCACATGACCGTCCGCAAGAATGTCGAGTTTGGTCTGAGCAATCGCAAGCTGCCCAAGGAAAAGGTGAAAGAGCAGGCCGATAAGTTCATGAAGCTCATGCATGTGGACGAATATGCTGATCGTCTGCCCGAGCGCCTTTCAGGCGGCCAGCAGCAGCGCGTCGCTTTGGCCCGTGCGCTGTGTATTGAGCCCGATGTTCTTCTGTTTGATGAGCCGCTGTCCAATCTGGATGCGAAGCTGCGTGTAGAGATGCGTACCGTCATCAAGAATATTCAGCACAACGTTGGTATTACTACCGTGTATGTTACTCACGATCAGGAAGAGGCCATGGCCATCTCTGATCGCATCGCGGTCATGAATGCCGGCGTCATCCAGCACGTGGGTACGCCCAAGAATATCTATCAGCGCCCGGCCAATCTGTTCGTTTCCACGTTCATCGGTCGCTCCAATGTTATGGATGCGAAGCTCGAAGTCGAGAACGGAAAGTGCATGCTCGCCACCAAGAGCGGCTACAAAACTGAAATGACCAACGTCCTGCCTGAATATCAGAAGAGCCAGAATGTGGTCATGTCCATCCGGCCGGAGGAGCTGCTCCTCAGCCGCGATGTTGCGGGTGAGGGTATCGCCGCCACGGTCGATGACTGCGTGTTCCTGGGCCTGATGACCCATTACTTTGTCCATCTGGAGTCTGGAGAAGAAGCCGAAATCATTCAGGAATCCTCCATCGATTCCATCATCGAGCCGGGCACGAAGATCAAGTTGACGATCAATACCGACAAGGTCAATCTCTTTACCGCCGATGGTTCGGCCAATATCCTCACCGGCGTGAAGAACGACTGCGCAGCAGTTTGAGGGGAGGGGTGAAAGCGTGAGAAGCAATAAGCGCGACGGATGGCTCGGCGTATCGATCCTGCTCCTTGCAATCTTCATCATCTTTCTGGCATTTCCACTGATGGGCCTGCTCAAACAGTCTGTCTATAACGAGGCTGGCGAGTTCAGCTTTGAGAATTTTGTTCGCTTCTTTACCTATACCAATGGCTACTATCTCAAACCGATTTGGAACAGTGTGAAGGTCACCATCGCCACGACGGCAGTTTCTCTTCTGCTTGGTATTCCGATTGCCTATTTTTACTCGTTCTATAGGATCCGCGGCGCGAAGCTGCTGTTCGTCGTCTCTATTCTGTGCTCCATGTCCGCGCCCTTTATCGGCGCATATTCATGGATCTTGCTGCTGGGCAGAAGCGGCGCAATCACCAAGACGGTCTCTGCGCTTCTGGGCTTCAAGATGCCTGCGATTTATGGTTTCCAGGGCATTCTACTCGTGCAGTCGCTCAAGTTCTTCCCGCTTGTTTTCATCTATATGAACGGCGCGTTCAAGAATATCGATAATACCCTCATGGAAGCCGCAGCGAACATGGGCTGTACTGGCGTGAAACGCCTGATTCGCATCGTGCTTGCGCTGTCCATGCCCACAATCCTTGCAGCGGCGCTGATGGTCTTCATGCAGGCCTTTGCCGATTTTGGAACTCCCATGCTGATCGGCGAAGGATATCAGACCTTCCCGGTCATGATCTACAACGCGTACCTGGGTGAGGGTGGTACAAACCGTAACTTTGCCGCTGCGCTTGCCGTTGTTGCAATTGTCATCACGGCGATTGTCTTCTTCTTCCAGAAGTGGGGCACCAGCCGCTTCAAGTTCTCCATGAACGCACTGCATCCGGTGGAGAAGAAGGAAGCAAAGGGATTCTCCGGCTTCCTGATGCATCTGTATTGCTACGTGCTTGTGGGCATTGCCTTCATGCCGCAGCTCTATATCATCTATTTGTCCTTCTGTGATTACAAAGGCTCGATCCGTCAGGGAACATACGGTGTGAGCAACTACGTGCAGGCGAGCAAGAAGCTGCTCAGCCGCTCAATCAACAATACCGCTATGATGGGCATTATCGCCCTGGCGATTATCATTGTCCTGGCTGTGCTCATTGCGTATTTGGTTGTGCGCCGCTCCAGCGTGCTCAACAACACGATCGATACGATCTCCATGCTGCCGTATATCATGCCGGGCGCTGTCGTGGGTCTGTCTCTGCTGCTCGCCTTCGGCAAAAAGCCGATCGCGCTCACCGGCACGTTCGCCATTATGGTGATCTCTTTCGTCATTCGCCGTCTGCCGTATACAATTCGCTCGGCTACTGCGACGCTCATGCAGATATCGCCCAGCATCGAAGAGGCGGCTATCAGCCTGGGCGCGTCGAAGGCCAAAACGTTTGCGCGCATTACCGTTCCGATGATGGCCAACGGAATTCTCTCCGGCGCGATTCTTTCCTGGGTCGCGATCGTGACGGAGCTGTCCTCCTCGATCATTCTGTATTCCAATAAGTCCATCACGCTGACGATGTCCACGTATCTTGCGATCCTTCGCGGCAACGACGGCATCGCGGCAGCCTTCGCTGCTATCCTCACAGCAGTCACGACAGTCTCTCTGCTGCTGTATCTCAAGATCAGCAAGTCTGAGGACGTGCGCCTCTAATTTCGGCTATATTGCGGCGGAATCCGCAATAGGTATAAAAAACTTCGAAAAGGAGAAGAAACATGAAAAAGATCCTGACTCTGGTCCTGTCTCTGGTGATGGTCCTCACGGCCGCCTGCGCGTTCGCTGGTGAGGAAGTCCAGCTGTACTCCTCCATGACCGAAGCTGACCTCGACGCTCTGATTACCTGCTTCAACGAGGTGTATCCGGATATCGAAGTCATTGTCACCAACGGCTCCGCCGGCGAGCTGACTACCCGTATTGCCGGTGAGGCCGGCAACCCGCAGGGCGACCTCGTCTGGGGCGGCATGGCTGACTCCGACGGTCAGGCGTATGCCGACATCTTTGAGGCCTGGATCTCTGAGTACGACGCTCAGAATATGCCGGGCTACACCACCCCGAACGGCCTGTACTCCATGGATCACCTGTCCACCGTGACTTTCGTGATCAATGAGGAACTGGAAGCCGAGCTGGGCCTGAAGATCGAGTCCTATGAAGACCTCCTCGATCCCAAGCTCAAGGGCATGATCGCTACCGCCGATCCCAACAGCTCTTCTTCCGCCTGGAATAACCTGTCCAACATCTTTGCCGTCTATGGCAACGACACCGAAGAAGCCTGGGCTTATATCGAGAAGCTCATGCCGAACCTGGTTATCCTCGGTTCCTCTTCCGGCGTCTTCAAGAACACCCAGGCTGGCGAGTATGTCGTGGGCCTGACCTACGAAGACGGCGCGGTTGGCCTCATCCGCGACGGTGCGACCAATATCCGTCTCCAGTATCCGACCAACGGCACCTCTGCTTCTGCTTTCGGCTGCGCGCTTGTTAAGGGCGGCCCGAACCCGGAGAACGCGAAGAAGATGATCGACTTCATCTGCTCCGCCGAAGGCCAGACTGCGCTGGCTGCCTATCAGCAGGGCACGCTGCGCTACACCAACGCCGGCTATACCGTGCCGGAGAACGCTTGGCTGAAGCCGTCCACCGAGATCGTCTGGGCGAACCGTGACGTTCCGTATCTGACCGAGCACAAGAGCGAGATCCTCGACAAGTGGAACGCGCTGTGGGCGAAGGTTACCCAGTAATCCGCAAGGACGAATATAGTCGGATCTGCTGTGTAAAAGCATGACCCATGGGGCAGCCGGGAAAACCGACTGCCCCTTCTTTTTTCAAAGCCCTTGAAACCTTCAGCTAAAACGGCTAGAATAAAGCATGCAAATAGCTTCGTTTCTGCAGATGATTATAAAGGAGTGCATACGATGGATTTTGAAAAGCTGCTCAGGGGCCGCGATTGTGCCTGCGGCATGAAGCACACCTGCTCGATTCAGCATATCATCATCGGTAAAGGTGCCAATGAGAAGTTTGGCGCTCTGCTGGGAAAATACAAAAGGATTCTGCTGGTTGCCGATACCAATACTTATGCAACCTGCGGCGATGTGATCAAGGTGCAGATTGGTGATAAGCTTGAGTCTCTGCTCATCTATGAGCGCAGTGGTCTGCTCATTCCCAATGAAGAGGCTGTAGAGGAGATGCAGGAAAAGCTCACCAGCGATACAGATCTCATTGTGGGTATTGGTTCCGGCGTTATTCAGGATACCTGTAAGTATGTCTCTCACCTGGCGAAGTTGCCGTATGCCATCGTAGCAACGGCGCCCTCTATGGATGGATATGCTTCCGTAGGCGCAGCGATGATCATGGGCGGCATGAAGGTGACCTACAGCGCGCATGTGCCGGAGATCATCATCGGCGATATCGATGTGCTCAAGGATGCGCCGATGGAGATGATCAAGTCCGGCTACGGCGATATTCTTGGCAAGTATTCGTGCCTGAATGACTGGAAGCTGGCGCGCATTGTCCGCGATGAATACTTCTGTCCCTACGTCTACGATCTGACCATGGATATGGTGGTTAAAACCCGTGATCTGGGTGAAAAACTCCTTGCACGCGATCCGGATGCCATTCAGACGCTGATGGAAGCGATCATCGGCGTGGGCGTGGCAATGGCGTTTGTCGGCAATTCCCGTCCAGCCTCCGGCAGTGAGCATCATCTGTCTCATTATTTCGAGATCGTGGGTATCCTGCGCGGTGAGGACTACTTCATGCATGGAACGGACGTCGTTTATTCCAGTGTGTATACTCAGCGCATCCGCGAGCAATTGCTGAAAATGGATGTGCCTCAGAAGAATACGCCCTTGAGCCGTGCAAAATGGGAAGAGAATATCCGAGCGATTTACGGTACCAGTGCAGAAGGCGTGATTGCCCTGCAGGATAAGATGGGCTGGTACGACGAGGATCGCTTCCCGGTATACAGTGCAAAGTGGGCTGAAATTAAAGAGGTGCTTGCCGAGGCGCCGAGTGCAGACGATATGCTGAGCTATATTGCCAGCATCGGTTTGGATCTTGCGGAGTTTGACACGCTGTACGGTCGGGAGAAGATCGATGGCGCGCTGAAGTTTGCCAAGGATCTCAAGGATCGTTACTCCGTCCTGTGGATGTATTATGATCTGCTCGTTTCCTGAGAGGTAAGCCTATGGACAAAAACAAAATCAGGGTCATCGCTATGGATCTGGACGGTACGCTGACCCAGCATAAGCAGCCTATGTCTCCGCGCTGCCGGGAGACGCTCATAAAGTTGGAAGAAAAGTACAAGCTGCTGATGGTCGGTGCGGGTCAGGTCTATCGTATCTTCAATCAGATGGAGCATTTTCCGATCGACATCATCGGCAACTACGGCCTGCAGTATGCGACGTATAATACCGAGACGAAGGATCTGGATATGCAGCGCAATGAGGCGCTGCCCCAAGGTGATAAGGCCATCATCGAGCAGCGCGTGACCATGCTGCGCGAAAAGCATGGTTATACGTCTTTTGCCGGCGACAACGTGGAGTATCATCCTTCCGGATGTCTCACGTTCCCGATTCTGGGTACAAAGGCCGTACAGGCGGATAAGCTGGCATTTGATCCGGATCGCAGCAAGCGCCGCAAAATTTACGCCGAGGTGTGCGACACCTTCCCGGAGTATTGCGTATTTGTGGGCGGGTCATCCTCCTTTGATATGGCCCCCAAGCCCTACAATAAGTACTATGCGCTGGATCTGTACTGCAAAGAGCATGGTCTTGGGCATGAGAATGTGATCTTTATCGGTGACGACTACGGCACCGGCGGTAACGATGAGTCCGTGTATCTGTCGGATATCCCGTTCCTATGTGTGGACGACTATACCACGTTCCCGGATCTGGCGGCGTTCCTGCTGGAGGAATGATTCAACCAAATAAGAAACCCGGAGGGACTCCGGGTTTCTTTGTGTATGGGCGAAGCTTATACATTCTTTTTAATGAACGAGAAAATGATCTCCAACAGTTCCTCGCTCCAGAAGTTGCCTTCGTGCGGCGCTTCGGTGATGTGAACGAAATCGGTCTTGTATCCATTCTCAGTCAGTTTATCGTAAAGAGTTTCGCTGTCTTCATAGAGCACCACGTCGTCAGCATCGCCATGCAGAATCAGGAAGGGAGGAAGCTTGCGGCCCGGCATCACGTAGTTTACAGGACTGATGAGAGAGAGGGTGTCGCGATAGGTTTCTTCGCTTCTTCCGCCGAGTGCCCAGAGCAGGTTTTCTTCGTTGCGCGGCTGAGTACTGTATTGCACGTCAATCATCTTCACCAGATCTGTCGGGCCGAAGCAGTCTACGACGGCGTTCACGGCGGAGGATTGATCAAGGTGTTCGCCCTCTTCAAAGGCGGGATTGTCCATCGTCAGGCCAAGCAACAGCGCGGTATTGCCGCCGGAGGAAGTACCCCAGGCGCATACGCGCTCCGGATCAATGTCATATTCCTTTGCATTGGCGCGAAGGAAGCGGATGGCAGCCTTCACGTCCTTGAGGAAGGCAGGTGCAGCCTTGGTGAAGCAGGAACGATGTGTCACGCTGGCGATCACGTAGCCCCGGCGCGCCAGAACGCTCAGCTGAGGAATCTGCCAGAACTGGTTGGGTTTTGTCCATGCGCTGCCCTGAATGAAAACGACCAGCGGAAATCCTTTTCCGTCTGTGGACTGCCACATAGGTTTGAGCAGCTGCAGCGCCAGCTCTTCGCCGTCAGGCGCAGCAAAGACGATGTTGGGTTTCAGATCCACCATCCATTTCATGGCCGGATTATTCTTGATTGTGGTTTTCGCCATCGTATCCCTCCAATGCATACATACATGATGATATTCTGATTATATCAGCTGTACGGCTCATGTGTAAAGAGCAGGATAGGTTCTCAGCGTTTGTCAGGTATATTCTGTGGGATTTGCGATATGCTGACCGGGAGGTGACTGTGTACTGCGGCGCTTGACAGATGGAAGAAAATGTCGCATAATGACATACGCAGCGTTTTTTATGCTGCAACTTTATTCCCGTTGGAAAGGATGATTGATCCATGGGCAAGTACTTTGGTACGGATGGTTTTCGCGGAGAGGCCAATGTGAACCTCACCAGCGAACATGCATATAAAATCGGCAAGTTCCTCGGCTGGTATTACGGCGCACGCAAGGGCAGGAAAGCGCGCGTGGTGATCGGTAAGGACACCCGGCGCTCCAGCTATATGTTCGAATACTCGATCGTGGCTGGCCTCACCTCCACCGGCGCGGATGCGTATATGCTCCACGTCACTACGACGCCGAGCGTGGCGTATGTGACCCGTGTGGACAGCTTCGACTGTGGCGTGATGATTTCCGCATCCCATAATCCGTTCTACGATAACGGTATCAAGCTGATCAATACCCGCGGCGAGAAAATGGATGACGAAACGACGGCAGCAATCGAGAAGTATCTGGATGGAGATTGCACGTCGCTCGGCCTGGAGGGGGATGTGCCGCTGGCTAAGGGCGATCAGCTCGGTGAGATCGTGGACTTTGTTTCCGGCCGCAATCGCTATGTTGGCTATCTGATCTCATTGGCTTCCCATTCCTATAAGAATATGCGCGTGGGTCTGGATTGCGCCAATGGCAGCGCATGGAATATTGCGCGCACCGTATTTGAGGCGCTTGGTGCAAAAACCTATGTGATGAATGCCGAACCGGATGGTCTGAACATCAACCGAAACGCCGGTTCTACGCATATTGATAATCTGCGCCGCTTCGTTCTGGAAAACCATCTGGACGTGGGCTTTGCCTACGACGGTGATGCAGACCGCTGCCTGGCGGTTGATGAGCAGGGCAACGTGGTCGATGGCGACAAGATCATCTATATCTTCGGCAGGCAGCTCAAGAAGGAAGGACGTCTGACAGGCAACAAGGTCGTCACCACCATCATGTCCAATATCGGCCTGTATAAAGCGCTGGACGAAGAGGGTATCGAATACGAGAAGACGAATGTGGGCGATCGATTCGTCTATGAGAATATGGTGAAGAACGGTTATTGCGTCGGCGGCGAGCAGTCCGGTCATATCATTCTGAGCAAGTATGCCACGACCGGAGATGGCATTCTGACCTCCATCGAGCTGATGGAGGCGATGCTCGACAATAAGCAGACGCTTTCCCGCCTGTGCGCGCCGGTTGTCACTTATCCGCAGGTGCTCAAGAATGTCCGCGTGGCTGATAAGCAGGCTGTGCGCGATAATGCGGCGGTACAGGCTGCCATCAAAGCTGTGGAAGAAAAGATTGACGGCCGTGTATTGGTTCGGGAGAGCGGCACTGAACCGCTCATCCGCGTGATGACCGAGGCGAAGGAGCTTCGGGATGCGGAGATGTATGTAAATGAAATCATCGACGTGATCAAGGCTGAGGGCCTTGCATGAGGAGGACAGAAGATGGATGCGATCAAGGTAAAGGATCTCTACGATCTCAGTCATACCCGCGCATCGCAGATGCTTTCTGCATGCGAATATCCCTGGGAAGCGCTTGGCAAAATCAGAGAAACTGTAATGGCTATTGGCGGCATGCTCGATCCCGGGAAATACGAGCAGACAAGTGAAAATGTGTGGATCGCCAGGTCCGCGTCCATTGCGCCGACCGCATCGATTACCGGTCCGTGCATTATCGGCGAAAATACCGAGGTGCGCCCGGGAGCTTTCCTGCGCGGCAGCATCCTGGTGGGCGATAATTGCGTCGTGGGTAATTCCACAGAACTGAAAAACTGCATTCTCTTTGACGGCGTGCAGGTACCGCATTATAACTATGTCGGTGATTCTATCTTGGGTTATCTTGCTCACATGGGTGCGGGTGCAATCACTAGCAATGTCAAGGGAGATAAGAAGCCCGTTGTCGTTCATGGTGAGGAGAATTACGAAACCGGCTGTAAGAAGTTCGGCGCGATGCTGGGCGACTATGCCGAAATCGGCTGCAACAGCGTGCTCAATCCGGGCACGGTCGTGGGCCGTGATTCTCAGGTTTATCCGCTCTCCAGCGTGCGCGGCGTGGTTCCGGCGCACTCTATTGTCAAGGGCGAACGCGGTGTATTTGCCAAAGAGGATTAATGCAAATCAAAAAAGCACGGGGAATACTTCCTCGTGCTTTTTGCTTGTCTGCCGATGGGCACTCAGCCCTGCAGGGATTCCTCCAGCGCGCGGGAGAGCTGATCCGGGCAGGATGTGCCGCGCATGCCGCACTTGATGCCCTTGAGTCGGGCAATAGCTTCTTCAACCTTCATGCCCTTTACCAGGGCGGCGACGCCCTGCGTGTTGCCCATGCAGCCGCCGATAAAGCGGCACTCGGTGACGATACCATCGGTGACTTCATATTCGATCGCGCGGCTGCAGGTGCCGTGGGTTTTGTACATGTTCATGGATGCTGCCTCCTGTTGCGGAAAAGTATTGTGTTTTTTCATTCGACAGCCTTCGGCATTCTCCTTCTTTTTCTGAGAATTGCCTCCTTTCCGGCGTGACAGGGCAAGCTGCAAAGACATACGATGAAGAAGGCTTTGTGGAAAGGGCGTGAGGCGGCAGTGGCGCTGTTTGTCTCTTCGGGATCGGATATCCGGACACTTTCCAGTCGGGGAGAGGTATTGTTCCATGCAAGTCTTGATGGTGCTGGGGCACTCTGTGCAGGGAAAAACCACCTCTTCTGCGCAGCGGATGGAGGAGCGATCTGGCGCTTGGATGCGCGCATGCTTTTGCCGCAGGCGCTGTATCCTGGTGGTCCGGGTGTTTGTGACCTGCAGTTATCGGAAGATGAGAAACGTCTGTACGCATTAATGGCGGATGGCGACAGCGTATTGCTTTCCGATGCAGGAACGGGGCAGCCGCTTGTCGTCAATCGCTGCGGCAGTAATCCAGTCCAGATGGTCATTGAGCATGATACGCTTATCGTCGCCGGTGGTGAGAATGGCTGCGTACATCTGTATGATGCGCAGAACCTGAATCAGATTCGGATGATATCCATGCCCGGTCCGGTATGCAGTATTGCTGCGCAGGGTTCACTAATTTTTGCGTTGTGCCTTACTCCACTGCTTTCATCGCTTTTACTTGTGCGCGATGGACAGCGTGAGAAGGTGCTTGCCATGGAGGGGATGCCAGGCAGGCTGCTGCATACGGGCGATAAACTGCTGGCTGCAACGCAGGGCTGGCTGTACGTTCTCTCGATGGACGGAAAGCGTATCCTGCGCCGCCAGCGCGCGCCGGGCAGAGCTTGTGATATGCGCTTGATTCACGGAAAGCTGCATCTTTGCGATTCATTCTCGGAATGTATATATTGCCTGGAGCATGGAGGGGGATGGCGTCTTGTCTGCAGCCATGCTTCTCATGCCGCGCAGAATTGACCCAGGATAGCATGATAGGATGCGCGTGGTCTACATTTGTTTACAAATCCGAAAGAATGAGGTATAATATCATCAAATCGAAATTCAGCATCTCATGCGCGGAATTGTCCGCGTGTTTCGCATCTGAAAAGGAGTCATCGTGGATAATCAAAAGGTTACGGTATTCAAGCAGAAGAATCGATGGGGGTTGACGGCGGTAAGCATTGTTCTCTGCCTGCTGCTTACGCCGGTGGTTGGCGCCGGTTTGTTTTTGCCTCAGGTTCTCAGCGCTGTTCCGGTCGTGTTGCTGGCGCTGCTGGGCTATGTGGGTCCGGTAAGTGCGGCAGTCTGCGCGGGTATTCTTGTTGCGCTGACCAGCTTGCTCTTTGGTTTGTGGGGCGGTGTAGCTGCCGCGCTGCTTGTCGTACCAACGGTCGCCGTTTCGGCGATTATGCTCGAGCGAGAGCAGCCGTTCTGGCAGGCTGTTGCCGGTGGCGGCGTGACCATGTTTGCTTCGATGGGCGCAGTAGTCGCCCTGCTAAGCGCACTTGTTGGCAGCGATATTGTTTCGGCGTTGGCGGGTATTGCTGAAGAGATGTTTGGCGCTTCCGGCGCGCTGGGTGACGTCATGCTTTCGCTCTTTACTCAGATGGGTCTGGTCGCCATGCCGGAGAGCGTTGATCTGGGCGGGCTTGCTGCGCTGGATCCGCAGGTAAAGACGGATATGCTTGCTTCGCTGGTCACCATGATGGACTCCGTCCTCAGGCTGGAATTGCCAATGCAGATGGCGACCGGTTCTGTAGCAGCAGGCCTGCTGGGTCAGGCAGTGCTGCGTAAGGGCGTCCTGCGCCGCGGTCAGAAGGTTTCCTATCCGCAGATGAAAACCTGGCGCGTGCCCAAGGGCTGGGGCCGCATTCTGGGCGGTACGCTTGCGATTCTCTATCTGCTGGCCATGCTTGTCCCCAGAAGCATGAATACCATGTTCTATGTGTTTTCCGGCGTGTTCGATCAGGTGTTTGCCCTGCAGGGCATTGCTGCGCTGTGCTATATGCTCGATGAACATGACAAGTCTGCCTGGTGGCAGCGTTTGGTGTTTGTCGCTGGCTATTTCTTCTTTGGCTCGCTGGCCATGATGATCGGCATACTTGATCAGGCGGTCGACTTTGCGCATAGAAGAGAGAAACTCGACGAGCTGGAGAATCCGTTTGATCCGCGCCGAGACATATAAGCAAATCATAGTGAGAGATATTAGGAGGATACTGTCATGAAAGTAATACTGCTCAAGGATATCAAGGGTACCGGAAAGAAAGACCAGATCATTGAGGCTTCCGACGGTTATGCCCGCAACTTCCTGTTCCCCAAGGGCCTGGCGCGTGAGGCCAGTGCGACTAACCTCAACGCCATTGCCAATGCCAAGTCTGCTGAAAAGCACCGTGAGGATGTGGCTCGCACCGCCGCGCAGGAAACGGCCAAGAAGATCGCAGGAAAGGTGATCAACATCAGTGCCCGTGGCGCCGAGGGCGGCCGTCTGTATGGATCTGTGACCGCTGCTGAGGTTGCCGCTGCGCTGGAGAAGCAGTATGGCGTTAAGGTTGAAAAGCGCCGTGTGGATGTCAAGAACATCCGCAATGCGGGCGAGTATACGGTGAATGTATGGCTCTATGCCGGCATTACGGCTGAGATGACCGCCAAGGTTGAGGTTGCGCTCCAGTAACCTGTTTTTTCAATCCATGGACATGTACTGAAGGAAGGTGTGCAGATGGACGAGCAGATCATGCGTGTACCGCCTAACAATGCGGATGCAGAGAAAAGCGTGCTCGGCTGCATGATGCAGGACCGCGAAGCGCTGAGCATTGCATTTGAGCTTTTGCATGCGGATGATTTCTATCAGCCCGCAAATCGCGAGATTTTCGATGCCATGCACCAGCTCAATCAGCAGGGCATGCCCATCGATTTGGTTACGGTGGATGATGAGCTTACGCGCCGCGGCACGCTGGAGGGTGTGGGCGGTACAAACTATCTGGTAGAGCTCTCCCAGTGCATGCCTTCCACGGTCAATGCCAAGGCGTATATTCAGATTGTTGATGAAAAGGCGATTCTGCGCCGCATGATCAAGGCGACGGGAGATATTGCAGCCTCCTGCTATCAGCAGACGGATCCGCTGTCCGATATTCTGGGCGTGGCGGAAAAGTCGATCTTCGATATCGTCATGAGAAAGAACGAAGGTGCGTCGCTCAAGCATATCGCCGACGTTCTGCCGGATACATATCTGCGTATCGAGCAGCTCACCGAGCTCAAGGGCAGCATTGACGGCGTCCCGATGGGCTTTGTGGATCTGGATAATCTTCTCACAGGCCTGCATGGCGGCGAGCTGGTTATTGTCGGCGCGCGTCCTTCAATGGGTAAATCTGCCTTCGGCCTCAATATCACAGGCTATGCCGGCGCGAAGGCCGGTCGCTCTGTGGCCTATTTCTCTCTGGAGATGCCCAACGATCAGCTGGCGATGCGTCTGCTCTGCTCGGATGCGAGGGTGGACATGCAGGCTGTGCGCCATGGCTCGCTGCATGATGAGGACTGGGTAAAGCTCTCCGGCGCGCTAGGCCCGCTGGCTGCGTCCAATATCTATATGGACGATACATCTGGCATTACGCCGTCCCAGCTGCGTTCTCGCTGCCGCAGGCTGAAGATGGAACGCGGACTGGATATGGTGGTTGTGGACTATCTGCAGCTCATGAGCGCAGACGGCCGCGTTGAAAACAGGCAGAATGAGGTCAGCGAGATTTCCAGAAATCTCAAATCTATTGCCAAGGAACTTAACGTCCCCGTCGTTGCGCTGGCGCAGCTTTCCCGTGCCGGCGCACAGCGAAGCGACAAGCGACCGATCCTCTCGGATCTGCGAGATTCCGGCGCTATCGAGCAGGATGCTGACGTCATCATGTTCCTGCACAGGGAAGAATACTACGATCCTAATACCGAAGATAAGAACATCGCTGAGGTCATCGTTGCCAAGCAGCGCAACGGCCCATTGGGCACGGTGAAGCTGGCTTGGCTGGGACAGTATACGCGCTTTGCGAGTCTGCAGCAGGGCGGCTTGCAGAGCTGAGGTGAAACATGCATACGCTGGTTGTGGCGGAAAAGCCTTCGGTCGCACGTGACATCGCGCGTGTGCTGGGGGCCAAAGATAAAGGGGAAAACTGCCTGATTGGCGGAGGATATGTGGTTACCTGGGCAATCGGTCATCTGGTCACGCTCAAGGAACCTCAGGAGCTTGACGAACGGTATACGAAGTGGCGCGCCCAGGATCTGCCGATTCTGCCCCATAAGATGGAGACTAAGGTCATTCGTAAAACTGCTGCACAGTTCAAGTCTGTTAAAAAGCTCATGAATGACAAGGAGACGAAATCGATTGTCTGCGCGACGGACTCCGGACGTGAGGGCGAATTGATTTTTCGGTATATCTACGAGCAGGCGGGCTGTAAAAAGCCCGTTATGCGTTTATGGATCAGCTCCATGACGGACGAAGCGATCCGCCAGGGCTTTGATGCTCTGAGGCCGTCCTCGGATTACGATGCACTCTATGCCAGCGCACGCTGTCGTGCGGATGCGGACTGGCTTATTGGCATGAACGCTACGCGGGCATATACGTTGAGGTATAACGTGCTTTTGTCCGTGGGCCGTGTACAGACGCCTACGCTTGCTCTGCTGGTAAAGCGCAGGAAAGAGATCGATGCTTTTGTCCCTAAAACGTATTATACTGTCCGGGCAGACTTTGGAAGCTATCAGGGGACATACGTGTCGCCTGAGGGAGAGCGCCGCATCGACAATCGCGGTCTGGCAGAGGCCATTGCCGAGCGTGTCAAAGGACAGAAGGGCGTTGTTGCCGAGTCGACACGAGAAAAAAAGACGGAGCGTCCGCCGCTGCTTTATGATCTGACCACCCTGCAGCGTGAAGCGAATTCACAGCTTGGATTCACGGCAAAAAAGACGCTGGCCACCGCGCAGAAGCTCTATGAACAGCACAAACTGATCACCTATCCGAGAACGGATAGCCGCTATCTCTCCCGCGATATGTCAGACAAGGTGGAGAGAGCACTTGCTTCCTACGGCGGCGAACTGGCTGAAATTGGTCAGAAAGCGCTGAGTTTCGGCGTTCGTCTCACACCGCGCATATTTGACGATGCAAAGCTGACCGATCATCACGCGATCATCCCTACTGGCAGGAACGCGGAGCGTGCGAATCTCTCGCAGGATGAACGCAGGCTCTATGAGATGATTGCCCGCAGGCTGTCCGCCGTGTTCTATCCCAATCACGAATACGACGCACTGCGTGTCGTCACCCGTGTGGGCGAGGACGCTTTCGTGGCGACCGGTAAGCGTATAACGCAGGAAGGCTGGAAGGAAGTTTATCGCCAGCAGACAGAAAAGAAGCGAAAAGCTTCTGATGAGGAACAGGAACTGCCGCCGCTTGCACAAGGGGATGAGGGGCACTGCCGGTCTGCCAAAGCGAAAGAGGAGCAGACCAAGCCGCCTAAGGAGCACAATGATGCATCCCTGCTCCGTGAAATGGAACATGCGGGCAGGCAGATTGAGGATGAGGCACTGCGCGAAACAATGAAGGACTGTGCGCTGGGTACGCCAGCTACGCGTGCAGCGATCATTGAGCGTCTGATCGAGGTCGGTTATGTGAAACGCAGAGGAAAGAATCTTGTGGCAACGCTCAAGGGTGTGCAGCTTATTGACGCCGTTCCGCCGGAGATTGCTTCGCCGGAGACGACGGGCCGCTGGGAGCGGGCGCTGTCCCAGATTGCCCGCGGACAGGATGGAGAGATGCGCTTCAGGGAAGGTATCGCGCGCCTTGCTGCCTTTCTGGTGCAGCATGCATCCGGTGCGCAGGATGTTCCCTTTGAAAAAGAGGAACGACGCGGAAAAGGCTCGCGCAGGCCCAGAGACATGGGACTGACCTGTCCCGTCTGTGGGCAGGGAAAGATGGCTGAAAACTCGAAAGGATATTACTGTACGCGCTTTCGCGATGGCTGCAGATTCACCATCTGGAAAGATGCACTTGTGCGTGCTGGCGGTCCGGAATTAAGCGAAAAGCTGCTGCGCATGTGCGTGGAGAAGAAAGAGGTCCGTGGTTCAACCGGTACCATTTACTATGAGAACGGACAGATTCGCTTTGTTCCGGAAACACACTGAAAAAGACATGACATCAGATAAAGGCAGGTTATCACCATGAAGCTCTATGATCAGATGGATTTGGATAAGAGCAAAAAAGAAAGAAGCAATGCGTTTATGCTGTGCGCGCTGTGTGCGCTGCCGTTCTTGGCGGCAGCCATTGCTGCGTTTGCTCTGCGTATTGAGTGGCTTTGCGCATTTGGCTGCTTTATGACGGGTGCAGTGCTCATCTTCCTGTATGATCTGCGTGTCAAGCATGCGGTGCAGTACTGCCGGCATCTGGCGGAGGTGCACAGTGGGCTCACCAGGCAGACTGGCGGCGCGCTGGTCAGAATCGGCGCCGATCCTGTCTATCAGGAGGGACTGAACTTCTATGAGATTATCATCAATATCTATGAGGATATGGCGGAGGAGGGCGAGCGCCGCTTCCTGCTGGACAGCGCCAAGGAGATTCCGGCTGATTGGCTGAATCATGATGTGATCATCACAAGCCATGGTAATTTTGTTCTGGAGGCCAGGCTGGCGGAGGCGAAGGCATGATCCGCAAAGGCAGACAGGATCATCTGTGTGAGAGCCGCGTGAACAGAAATGTGTTTATTGGGCTTGCGGCACTCATATTTATGCTGATGCTGGCGATGAACGCATATACGCCGCTGACGATGGACGATTACGACTATTCCTTCAGCTGGAGTACGGGCGAGCGCTTGTCCGGCCTTGCAGATATCTTCCGTTCCCAGCAGGCGCATTACATGATCTGGGGCGGGCGCAGCGTAACGCATTTTCTCGCGCAGCTCTTTCTGTATCTGGGCAAGCCGGTGTTCAATGTCGCCAATGCACTGATGTATGTGCTGCTCCTGCTGGAGATTTATGCGCTGGCCAAGCCACGCGGATCCGCATGGGACTGGCGCATACTGCTGATCGCACACCTGCTGCTTTTCTTTGCTGTGGAGTTCTTCGGTGTCGTCTTTCTCTGGCTGGACGGCGCATGTAACTACCTCTGGGGAACGGCGCTTGCGCTTGTGCCGCTGCTGATTGCCCGAAGCGAGCGGGAATGCGGCTTCTTCGACTCTGGTGCTGCGAGGGGTGCCATGGCTGTAATTCCTTGTTTTCTGGCCGGATGGACTAATGAAAATACGGGCTGCGGCATTCTGGGGATTTGCGTTCTGCTCATTCTGTGGGATCTGTTCCGTAGGAGAAGGGTACGCCTTTGGCGCGTTACTGCCGTGTTTGCGCAGGCGCTGGGTGTTGCGCTTATGCTGCTTGCCCCGGGCAACTTTGCACGCGCCGCAGTCGAGGTTTCGCGCGGTTTTATGATGGAAATGATCTACCGCATGGCCGTTACGGTGTATTGTACGCTAAGATATGCAGGTATTCCCGTGGCGCTGGGCCTCGTGTCGCTTGTTGTGGCGTGCAGGAAAAGAGCAGCCCTTCGTGTCGAATGGCTCTGCATTCTGATTGGCAGCGCTGTGCTGAGCGCAGGCGCGCTCATCGGTTCGCCGCAGATTTCGGATCGCTCGTTTACCGGTGTGATTGTGCTGCTGATTGCCGCGTTGCTTTCGGTCATGAAGGATATCATGCCGCAGATCGATGGGCGTAGTCTACGCGTGGGTGCGATTTTCCTTCTTGCTGCGGTTCTCGGTGCTGTGCCTGCGGTTATTGCCGTTTCCCGGCATAACACGGCTTGGGTGGTTCAGGAGGCGATGATCAGGCAGGCAGCACAGGATGGGCTTCAGGAAGTGTGTATCAGCAGCGTGCCTTCTGATCCGCGCTATGCCATGCCCATCGAGCTGCAGCAGGATGCAGATACCTGGCCAAACAGCACCATGTCGAAGTACTTCGGTATCCGCATACTGGGTAAATGATTGCGGCATAAACGTGAATATTTGATGAACTTTGCCTTTTTTTCTGCAAAAACGACAAGCCGCGCTTGCTTACATGGCATGCGCGGCTTGACATTTGTGTGCAGGCTAATTATAATGTAACGTATATTGCCGAATGGCGGCTGAAAGGAAGAGAACGTAACATGAAAAAGAGGATCGCATTGATCGCTATGCTTCTTGTGGCAGCTCTGATGCTCTCCGGCTGTAACCTGATTGGTTATGACGCGGAGCTTGATGGTGCACAGGTGGTGGCGAAGGTCAATGGTACCGAGATCACGAAGGCGAACTGGCAGGCTTATCGCGATTATCTGATCGAGTATGAGCAGCAGTATATGCATCAGTACTATGGCATGTCCATGCCGATCGATGAGGCTGCGATTGCTTCTTATGGCGAGCTGGCTCTGGAACAGCTGGTTGAGTCTCAGGTCATTCAGGATAAGCTCACGGAGCTGGGCATGAACCCGCTCGGCGAGGAAAAGGCTGCTGAGGTCGAGGCGTATGCCAACGACATGGTCGATCTGTACAAGATGCTGATCCGCTTCCAGGATTTTGCGGACATTGAGACCGTTGAAGAAGAGGCCGAGCGCCTTGCCTCTGAGGAGAATCCGGGCGAGCCGGTGGCTACCGTTACCGATGCCGAGCTGGATGCCATGCTGAACGAGGAGCTGGCTAAGATTGGCTATACCCACGAGTATTTCGTGGAAACCCAGTCTATTTCTGTCCAGCAGGATATGCTGCGCGAGCATACCGGCAAGGATGTTGTAGTGACCGACGAGCAGGTAAAGGCTGAGTTTGACAGCCTTGTCGCTACGCAGAAGGAAACCTATGATGCTACGCCGTCTTCCTACGCATATGCGGAGCAGAACGGTCTGGATCTGTATTACATGCCGGAAGGCTATCGCGGTGTCAAGAACCTGCTTGTCATGATCGATACTGAGAAGCAGACGGAGATCAACACCCTGAATTCCGAACTGACCACCGCCCGTAATGCCCTCAACAGCGGCAACGCTCAGCTGGAGGAGATGAAGGCGCAAGATACCGCCGAATTCGATACCGAGGCGAAAGCTGCTTATGATGAGCAGGTCGCAGCGCTCGAGGCACAGATTGCCGATGCTCAGGCCACTGTCGAGTCTTCCCAGGCGAAGCTGGACGAAGTGACCGAAGCAGCCTTTGCCGAGATCCTGCCGACCGCCGAGGAGGCGCTGGCTAAGGCGCAGGCGGGCGAGGACTTTGATGCGCTCATCGAGACCTATGGCGAGGATACCGGCATGATCGTTGAACCGGCGAAGACCCGCGGTTATCTGGTGTGCGAAGGCCTTTCTATGTATGAGCAGAACTTCCAGGATGCGGCGATGGCTCTTGTCAATGTGGGCGATATCTCCGATCTGGTGAAGACGAGCTA
>JAFQIF010000034.1 GCA_017397695.1 Clostridia bacterium | reverse complement strand
TCCACTTACGCCGGATGGTCATCTGTCCGCAAAGAAGATCATCGGCGACAGACAGAAATTGTGTCGCTGGCAGGATCTCTATCACAACTTCATGGCGAAAGAATTTCCTGATCTGGAGCGCGGCAGAGCAGCCAAGGAAACAGGCCGCCAACACATTCCAACCTGGATGCTGAAGCGAACAACTGAACTCGAAAAAGATGGTCAGGAAATTGCAGATCTGTTTGCCAGCATGAATAGGTTCAATATGCCCAAGGTAAAAGATGAGCTGGAAACAAAATTCCCGACATGGCTCAAAAAGACACAGGTTTTGTCCGCGCAAATTGCTTCTTCCAAGATCGGCATGGCGCATTGGAAGAAAGAAGCTGACGAAGCAAAACAAAGCAGTCGTGAGGCACACCGACAGATGGATGAAATGCGCGACAAATACATGGACTTACTGGCACAACTCAACAGCATGCGGCAGTATGTGAAATATATGCCGGAACAAACACGGAAGGACTATGATTCTGCCCGCAGGGAAGCTATGCGCATGATCCATGGCGATTTTGAACGATAAGCCCATTTTACATAAAATAGAAATGGAGGGATTTCCGAAAACCTGCACATTGAAATTCAAACAGGAGGATCATTCACTGAAGGAGTACAGGTCGAAACACAGGTCAAATCTTTATGGAGGTCCACTTGGCTAGAAAAAAGAAACTGATCAATAATACCAATATACCCGAACACGAAATCGAAAAGATCGCCCGCTGCCTGTTTCCGGATATCCTGGCTTTCTATAACAGCGAGGAGGGACAGAGGGAATTTAAAGAATGGTTGAAAGAAACAATGAAAAGACCATCGAGCGTATCTTCCAAAGCACAGGATCTTGATTGATCTTTTATCTGTGCCAACGAAAATCCCCTGTGCAGTAAATTACTGCGCAGGGGACGAATCATTTAATGTAATATCGAATGATGCGGTTCATATCGTCAAACGTTTCAACGCATCCATTTTGTATATTCAATACTTCAATATTCTCATTTTTCCAACCAGCGGCAGGGGCTTTGTCTTTCCGCCTGCGGCATTGACGATGCCAATGATCATCAGCACAAAGAAGAATATACTGACGACGCCCAGAATTGTAAGCACAAAATACAGTCTCCAGGAGATGGCCAGCAGCACCGAGGAGAGTATGCCGTATACTACGCTGTAGATGATTGCAGCGATGCACAGCGCCAGCCCCTGATTGGTATGGTAACGGGCATATCTGGAATGCTTGGCTGCGAACAGGGGAATCAATACCAGAATTCCGAAATAGGCGAGAACCGCCATAGCCTTATTCTGCTGTATATCCTCCTGTGTAAAGCCAACGTCCCTTCTGGCAGGCGCGGGTCTATAGTTTCCGTTCGGTTCATCATTGTATCTGCGAGGACGGGGTGCATCATATTCATAGTCGCGCTGTCTGGGACGATCGTCATACGCTCTCTGGCGGACGGGCTGACGGTTCTCATTCTGCTGCCGCCTTCTTCGCATTTCGGCGGCGCAGTCAGGACACAGCCGTGCGCCTTCCCTTGCAGGGGCTCCGCATCTTTCACAATAGTTCATGAACTCCCCCCTTTACTTCACGCGGGTGTATGTCGCGCCGTCAAAGACGAGGGTATCGCCGTCGAGGGAATAGGTGACCGTGGTGCTCTCCTTGGCGAGGCCAAGCATGGCGCTGACGGTGATCTCCATTTCCGTATCGGACTTGATCTTATACTTGATCTTCATCAGCATCTCCAGGCCCTTCATGGCTTCATCCCAATCCTCTGCCGTGACGTCTTCACCGGTGAGTCCGGCGAACAATTCTTCCGTCAGGCCGTAGGACATGGTTCCGTCCTTCCTGAATTCAAGTCCAAATCCGTATTCCGTGGCGGTTGCCGTGTCCACAATCTGCCATGTGCCGACGATGTTCTTCTTGTTCTTGCTGCCGCCGCAGGCTGTGAGCGTCAGCGCCAGAACCAGTACCAACATGATTGCAAGGATTTTCTTCACTGTCATACGCCTCCTTTCATTTGTAATTGAACGCCAATACGTTATCCGCCCATTCTTTCGCCGCATCCGCCGCAGAATTTGGTTCCGGGCGGATTCTTTTCGCCGCAGTTTTCGCAGACGATGTATCTCGGAGCCTCGCGCTGAACGGGTCTCTCCTGCGGCTGCGCAGGTCTCGGACGCATGGGCGGACGTCCGTCCTGAGAATACGCGGGACGCGGACGGGGCTCGCCGCCGGCATAATCCTCACGGGGAGGAGCCTGTCTGCCGCCGCCTTCCTGCTGTCCCTTGCCGAACAGCTCCTTGAAGCTGGAGGAAATCTTGCACAGCTTGCCGTAAAGATCAAATGCAATGCGGGTTTCGGGAGCGACATCCATATAGCTGCCCATCATCTGAATCATGATGTAGCTGTCGATGAAGGCGAACTTCACCGTCCATGCGATCAGGCAGGCCAGCAGGAAGGCAAACAGCGGAGACCAGCCCAGGAGCTTGAAGATCAGGCCCACCGGCACGAAGGCCAGCAGCGCGATCAGCAGCAGAATAAGCAGGGTCTTTGCCATGGTCTTGGCAGCGCTCTTGAGCAGCACCTTCCAGTTCTGGGCATAGATCACGACGCCGTCCGCGGCGGATTTGAACGCGCCCTGCTGGGGATTCCAGAATGTCCAGCCAAGGCAGCACTCGTCAATATAGCCCAGCGAGATGTTCACAAAGAATTTGGCCAGTCCCGCGACGGCTTCCATGCCGGGGATGAAATCCATCTTGCCGCCGATCTTGTCGATGCCGCGCTGAATCTGCTTGACGGAAGAAGTGACCAGCTTGTCCACGGCAAAATAGATGTTGGAAGTGGCAAAGCGTTCCTTGACGCGCTTCTTGCCGTAGTCCACCATGTTCTTCGGCAGCTTGCCGCGCTTGCAGGCTTCGGCGATGACGGCAATATGCCCCGCTTTCACCAGATACCCAAGATAGTGCATGATGGCGAAGCGCACCGCGCCTGTCGCGCCTACCCATATACAGAAAGTAACAAGGAGTCCGCCCTCGCCAAACAGATAGCCGATGCCCATCAGGATGGCCAGCAGAATTACCGAAATCAGAACCGTCGCGCCGCCCAGCAGGAGCTTGGCCATCATGAAAGGCATGGTTCCACGGAACAGTTGCTTCGTCGTCATACGCTTATCCTCCCGTCATTTGTATTTTTATCGTCTTATTCGTCCATGCGGCAGCCGCACTCGCCGCAGAAGCGCTTGCCGGGTTCAACCTCCATGCCGCACTCCGGACAAGTCCGTGCCTTCGGCGCTTCAACCTCGATCTTCGCGCCGCATTCACCGCAGAAGCGCTTGCCCGGCGCAACCTCCGCGCCGCATTCGGGGCAGGTAACGCCGGAGGCTTCCTCTGCCTCGGCTTCCCTGCGTGCGCGCTCTTCTTCCTCCTCGCGGCGGATGCGCTCCTCTTCCTCGCGGCGCAGGCGCTCTTCCTCCTCTGCGGCGGCGATGGCGTCCAGATGGTCCTTTGCCACCTCGCAGGCTTCGATCACTTCCTCCGCGACTTCACCACCGTTTGCGTAGATGTTGTAGTAATATTCTCCGATGACTTTGTACTGTTCTTCAACTGCTGCGCGGTTGGCGTCAACCGCGCTTGCGCTCCGGTTCGCTTCGCGGGCTTCTCTGGTGGATTCCAGCGCTTCGTTGGCGAGATCGCCAATGGTTCGCGCCATACGGTTCAATCTGTTCAGCAATGCCATGGTTCTTCCTCCTTTTATTCTTGTTGTTTTTTTATTCTTGCTCATCTTTATCCGCAGCGCGGTTATGAAACTCCTGTGACTTTCTTCTGCAAATATTTATATCACATTGAATGAAATGGATGTTTGTGTTAAAATGGAAAGGAATCAAGTGACTGTCCGTGGCTTTATTTTCGCTGATTTCGGCGTTTTTGTACCCACCCCTAAGCCCCAAAAAGGTGGGAAATCTAAAATTTTTGTGCATTTTTCTTCGAAATTCCTGAAAGGAGATCAAAATATGCCGATGAAACCGCTGAGAACCGCTGCATTTGCGATATGCCTTGCGCTGCTGATGCTTGCGCTTACCGGCTGCGATTCTGCCGACAAGCTCAGCCCCCGCGATCCCGTCACGCTGTCCATGTGGCACAACTACGGCGGCGACATGCAGCAGACCATGGATCTGCTGATCGACGAGTTCAATGCAACCGTCGGCAAGGAAAAGGGAATTACCATCAACGTGACGGCCATTTCCTCAAGCTCCGATCTGAACCGTTCCCTTGAGATGATCGCCAACGGTGATCCCGGCGCGCCGGATATGCCGGACATCTTCACCGGCTATCCCAAGGTTGCAGCGTGGTTCGTTGAAAAGGAAAAGCTGCTTTCTCTGGACAAATACTTCACCGAGGATGAACTTTCGCAATACATCGGCGCCTTCGTTCAGGAGGGACGGTTTGCGGACGGCAATCTGTATGTATTCCCGGTTGCCAAATCCACCGAGGTGCTCTACCTCAACCAGACGCTGTTTGATGCGTTTGCCGAAGCCACGGGCGCGGAGGTGGAAATGCTCTCCACCTTTGAAGGGCTAGCGCAGCTTTCACGGATGTATTATGAATGGTCGGGCGGGAAGCATTTCTTCACCGCCGACGACTGGTTCAATCTTGCCGCCGCAGGCATGGCGCAGTTGGGCGCGCAGTGGCATGACGAAAGCGGAAATCTGCTGCTGGACAACGATGCCTTCCGCCGCATCTTTGAAACGCTTTATGCACCCGCTTCCGAAGGCGGCTTCGCGCTCTATGACGGTTATTCCTCCGATCTTTCCAAGACCGGCGACATCATCTGCTCCACCGGTTCCTCTGCCGGTATCCTGTTCTACGGCGATACCATCACATACACGGACGGCACAGTGAAGGATGTGGAGTATTCCATACTGCCGTATCCCGTGTTTGAGGGCGGTGAAAACTGGGCGATCCAGCGCGGCGGTGGGCTGATGATATCCAAAACCAGCGAAAAAAGAGCGCTGGCCGCCACCGAGTTTATCAAGTGGCTGACCGCGCCGGAGCAGAACATGCGCTTTATCGCCAGCACGGGCTATCTGCCCGTCACCAAGCTGGCCTTTGAAGAAGAACTCCCCGCACATCTTGAATCTCTGGAGGATGCGCGCATCAAAAAGATGCTGACCACAGTGCTCACCATGTACGAAGAATATGATTTCTTCACGATGCCGAATCTGCCGGAGCTGGAATCCGCAAGCGACCGCTGCGAACAGAATATGATGCGCATGTTCCAGCGCGGACGTGAAGCCAATCTGTCGGGCAATCCCATAACTGCGGCAGAAGCATTGACCGATTTGATCGCGCAAGACTAAGGTACAGGAGTGATCGGCTTGTTGTTCCCGAAGTTCTCCGAACTGCCATGGAAGAAGCAGAGCGGCACGACCCTGCAGCGGCGGCTGATTCTGTTCATTTCGCTTGCCTTCATATCGATCATTCTTCTGTTTATGCTGCTGCTCAATCTGTTCGGCGTTACCGGCAGCGGCGTGCAAACGGTTCGGAATTACCTGACAGGCGAGCTTATCCATATCGGCGATACTTTGGAGGACGACTTTGCCGATCTTGCGATCACCGGCGTAAATCTTGCCCGGAACATATCCGCAAAGGCGGAGGAAGGTATGCAGCCCGGCGAACTGCTGGACGCCTGTATGCCCAATCTTCTTTCCGTGGCGGAGTACAACACCTGCGGCGGCGTATTTCTTATACTGGACGGGGATGCGGGACGTGGTCATCCCGGCATATTCATCAAGAAAACGCAGCCCGTGTCATCGCCGTCCCTCCCGTCCAAGGTCTACTGTCTGCGAGGCCCCGCCAACATTGCCCGCGACCATGACATTGAACTGCTGGGGCAATGGAAGATGCTCTATGAAGCCTCTGAACTGGATTTCTTTCATGAGCTGCTGGAGATTTACCGCGATAACGCCCATCTGCCGCTGTCCCGGCTGTACTGCTGGACAAACCGCGTCTGCCTGAACGACAACAGCGAAGCCGGTATCCTGCTGTGCGTTCCGCTGCGCCTGTCTGACGGGGAAATCATCGGTATATGCGGCATCGAAGTCAGCGACCGCATGTTCAAGCAGCTCTACAGCCCCAACGAAAGCAGCTATTATGGCGGATTCTCCCTTTTGGCTCCGGCGAATGATTCCCTGCTGCATGCGGAAAAAGGCCTGCTGGCCGGAAACCGCTATCTGACGGGAAGGCAGCTTTCCTCGCCTCTGACAACCGGCAAGGCTTATGTCGGCTTTTCGCACTATGAAAACCATGCAGACAGCTATGGAGGACTTGCCCGACGCATACGGCTGTATCCGGACGGATCACCGTTTGAGGCGGAATGGGAGCTGGCGGTGCTGATTCCCGACACTCTGCTGAC
>JAFQIF010000033.1 GCA_017397695.1 Clostridia bacterium | reverse complement strand
TTCAATCTGTACCGGAATCGTAATTGTCGCCTTCGGCTTCGCTCCGATTCTTGCTTTTTTCTTCGATTGGGTTACGTTGGGGATTTCATCCCCAAGCCCCTGACAAGGGATTTCATCCCTTGACCCTTCTTCGCTTCGCGGTGACTTGAAGCTGCCTTAATGAACTTTCTATCCCTTATCCTCATTAAGCCCCATCTCCGCAGCGCTTTTCCATATGATTTGACATCCACGCAGCGCAGCATGTATAATTGAATCACTTGAGATTTATCATCAGGAGGGATTATCATGACCGATCATGTTCAGCTTTTCTGCAACTTCATCGCCCATTCTCCCAGCGCCTTCCACGCCGCCGACAGCATCAGCCGGATGCTCGACGCCAGCGGCTTTACCGCGCTTTCGGAGTGCGCGCCGTGGACCATCGTACCCGGCGGCAAATATTACGTGACCCGCAACCACTCCAGCGTGATTGCTTTTTCCGTGCCGGAGACGGGCTTTGCGCATTTCCAGATCGTTTCCTCCCACAGCGATTCCCCTACCTTTAAGCTCAAGCATTCCTGCGAGGACGAGGCTGCCGGCGGCAGCTATCTGCGCCTGAATGTGGAGCGCTATGGCGGCATGATCATGTCCTCCTGGTTCGATCGCCCGCTCTCCATCGCAGGCCGCGTACTGGTGCGCGAAGGCAGCGCGCTCAAAACCCGCCTGGTCGATCTCGGGCGCGATGCGGTCCTCATCCCCAATATGCCCATTCACTTCAACCGCGATGTGAACGACGGCTACAAGTACAATGCGCAGGCAGACCTGCTCCCGCTTTATGGCGGCAAGGATTCCAGGGGCATGCTGCGCGCGGAAATCGCCAAGGCTGCCGGCGTCAGCGAGGACGCTATCGTCTCTCAGGATCTGTTCCTCTATGCCCGCCAGAGCGGCAGCGTCTGGGGCGCGCAGAACGAATTCTTCTCCTGCCCGCGCATCGATGATCTCGAATGCGCCTACACCTCCACGGCAGCGTTCCTTGCAAGCCCGGCCAAGGGCCATATCAATGTGCTCGCCGTGTTTGATAACGAGGAAGTCGGCAGTTCTTCCAAGCAGGGTGCGGATTCCACCTTCCTCACCGACGTCTTCACCCGCGCAGGCGCTGCGCTCGGCGCATCCGACAGCGAAATCCGCGCCGCTATTGCCTCCAGCTTCATGGCCTCCGCCGACAACGCGCACGCCGTACATCCGAATCATCCCGAAAAGTACGATGCGCAGAATCGCACCTTCATGAACGGCGGCGTGGTCATCAAGCACAACGCCAACCAGAAATACACCACGGACGCCGTCTCCTGCGCGATCTTCTCCGCGCTGTGCGAAAAGGCCGGCGTGCCGGTGCAGCATTTTGCCAATCGCAGCGACGTGCTGGGCGGATCTACCCTGGGCAACATCGCCAACACCCACGCATCCATGAATACAGTCGATATCGGCTTGGCGCAGCTGGCCATGCACTCCGCCGTGGAAACCGCAGGCTGCGCGGATGTGGACTACATGGTTCGCGCGCTGACCTCGCTTTACACGCACAACATCGTCATCCATGCCGACGGTGAAATTGCCATCGATTGATACAAAAGGGAGCGGTTTCTTCCGCTCCCTTTTCATTCATGCATGAAAAAAGCGGACAGTCCACACTGTCCGCTGTATTCTTGCAGTTAAGCCTTGCAGGCTTCCGGATGCTCCATGCAGTAGCGGATGGAAACCAGCGTCAGCTTATGCGTATTGATGATCATCTTCGCCATCTCTTCCGGCGTGAATTCCGCCTTGTGCGCAGCACGAACGGCAGCCAGGCCATGGCAGTACACGCTCATCTGCACAAAGACCTTCGCAGCCTCGTCATACGGCAGGCCGGCAGCCTCCGCCTCACGGCGAACCAGATCCTGACGCGCTTCTGCGCTCATGAACGGATAGAGCGGATCATCCTTGTTGATCATGAACAGATGCGTAAACAGGCACGGCTGCTCCGCAGCAAAGCGCGTATAGGCGCAGCCAATGTTCACCATCGGGTCGCCCGGCTGGTCTTCTACCTTCAGCGCATTTTCAAAAAGCTCCTTTGCCTTCTGCTCCAGCGCGGTCTTAAGATCCTCCATGCCGGAGAAATAGCTGAAAATCGGCTGCGTAGAGCAATTCAGCTCCTTCGCGACGGAACGCGCGTTCACCACTTCCATGCCATCCCGGCAAAACATTTCAAATGATCTCTCCAGAATCATTTCTCTGGTAATTCTCTGTTTCGGCGGCATAACTCCACTCCTGTCTTTGTATCTTCTTCATCAGCTTTGACTATCCATAATTTCAGTTTATACTACCATATTCTTGTATTGCCGTCAACTGAGTTTTCTGTGCTTTTCGTGAAAAAATAACATCATCAACACATTCAAATGTACACATTTTTCCGTGTACAAATCAAGGCGACAATTGAGTTTTTCCTGTTTTTTTCGCCGTTTATCTTTGTCTGCTATGCACAATATTTATCCCATTATTTCTCGCACCAGCGATTCCGGTGTTTCACTCCGCATGTGATTGCGCCGTGTCTGCGTCCATGATACAATAAGATATCCATTCCATCGAGATACGATATTGAGGGATCCATTCTATGAAGCAATTTCTTCTTTTCCTGATGCTCCTGTGCCTGGCCGTCTGCCCTGCGCTCAGCGAAACGCTCTCTCTGGATGAAATGCTCGCCGCCGAGGACGCCGTGATGATCACCCAGGCGCAGAGCGAGTCGTCCGAGGGGGTCTCAAGCGCAGCTCGGGAAGATCTGATCGACCGTATTATTTCCACCGCCAAGGCCCTTCATGACGCGGCCGGCGGCAAGGCCTAGCGCGCCCAGTATTCCGGAGACATCTACGTCTGCAAGAATTTCACCGTTCATCTGTTCCGCGAAAACCGGGCCGATTTCCGCATGGCGCAATATCCGGATACCGAACTGGTCATCCCCAACAACCAGAAGAAAGCCGACTGTGCGCCCTACGTCTACGGCGTGGAGTGGCAGGACATTCCTGCCAGCGAGGGCAATCCCTTCTACGCGGCAGCCTCCTTCCGCTACGACGGCAATCTCTCTAAAGAAGAAAATCGCCGGAAAGCGCGTGAGTTCCTCATGCAGGTCGAGCGCGGCGACTATTTCCAGATGGCCGCCAATTACTACTACGGCGTCGGCGCGCATTCCATGCTCTTCATCGAGGATTACGACCCGGAATCCGACTCCGTTCACTGGACCGATTCCAACATGAAGGGCAAAACGATCAACGGCGAGCGCTATGCCTACGTTCAGTACGACGCCGTGAAAGAGATCGACTGGTTTATTGACGCCTTCTGCCGCAGCAAGTATGGCGCGACGATTTACAGGCTCAGGGACGACATCATTTACGCGGAATAAAAGGGAATGTTAGGGCTGCCGCCCTAAACTCTGCCTGAGGGACATTGTCCCTCAGACTCCCTATTACGCTTCGCGGCGGATTCAAGCAACAAAGCAAACGGGGACGAAGCATTCGCTTCGTCCCCATTGATTTTATCAGGTTGTTTTGGGTGCAGCCACGTCGTACGCCATCTGATAGAGCATCTCCTGCGTATTGCGTTCCTGTTCTTCTCCGGGCTGGCGGCGGGTATAGCTGCCATCCGGACGCATCACGCGCGACTGCACATTGTCGCTGAGCATCAGCGAGAACATATCGATCACGCGCGCCCTCAGCGCAGCATCGAGAATCGGCGCTGCCACCTCCACGCGGCGCAGCGTATTACGCGTCATAAAATCCGCGGAAGCGATATACACCTTTGCGCGCTCGCCGCAGCCAAAGATATAGATGCGCGAATGTTCCAGGAAACGGCCCACAATGCTGATCACCCGGATATTCTCCGTCGCGCCGGGAACGCCCGGAATCAGGCAGCAGATGCCGCGCACAATCAGATCGATCTTCACACCCTCGCAGGAGGCCTGCACCAGCGCATCGATGATCTTCTTATCCGTCAGCGAATTGATCTTTACGCCGATATACGCCGCTTCGCCGTTTCGGGCATGCGCGATCTCCTCATGAATCATGGCGAGCACCTTGCTCTGCAGGCAGTGAGGCGCAACCAGCAGCTGCTGTGTCTCCTGCACGGTTTCACCCATGGCCAGCGTACGGAAGACCTCCGCCGCCTCGCGGCCAATCTCCTGATTGTGCGTCATCACGCTCAGGTCGGTATACAGGCGGGCCGTCTTTTCGTTATAGTTGCCCGTGCCGATCTGCGTATAGTACATCGCGTGACCGTTTTCCATGCGGGAAATCAGGCAGAGCTTGCTGTGTACCTTATAGCCGTCCAGGCCATAGATGACGTTGCAGCCCGCCTCCTCCAGGCGGCGGCTCCATTCGATATTGTTTTCCTCGTCAAAGCGCGCCTTGAGCTCCACCAGCACCAGCACGTCCTTGCCGTTTTCGGCGGCCTCAATCAGCGCCTCAACCACCTTGCTCTGCTTGGCCACACGGTAAAGCGTCATCTTGATAGACACGACGCTGTCGTCGTTGGCCGCCTCCTGCAGCATGGTCAAAAACGGCTTCATGCTCTCATACGGATAGGAGAGCAGCTTGTCGTCATCGCGAACCTGATCGAGCACCGGTCTGTCGCCGGCGATGGCCGGGCTGCGCTGGGGAATGCGGCGGGTATAGAACAGCTCGCTGCGCTGGCGCAGGTGATCCGCAATGCCGAAGAGGAACGACAGATCCAGCGGCGTATTGTTCTTGAATACATGCTCCTTGCGCACGTCCATATACTTACACAGGGAGCGCACGATATCTCCGTCCAGTTCTCGGCTCATCTCCAGGCGCACGGGCGCCAGGCGTCTGCGCTTCTTAATCAGCTCCGCCATAAACTCGCGGTAATCGATATCCTCCTCATAGAGTGCGTCGGCGTCGATATCGGCGTTGCGCGTCACGCGAATGAGGGATTTTTCCTTGATCGTATAGCCGGCAAAAACCTTGGGCAGGAAATGCAGAATCAGTTCCTCGGCCAGCAGATAGGTCTTCTCGTTCGCGCTGACCTCGATCATCCTCGGGAATACGCCCATGCTGCACGGCACGATGCCCAGCTTGCGCTTGCCGTTCTTGCGTTCGAGCACGGCGACGGCATAAATATCCTTGTTGCGCAGGAACGGGAACGGCTGGCGGCGGCCCACGATAATCGGAGAGATCAGCGGCGCAATCTCACAATCAAAATAGCGCTCCAGCTTTTCGCTCTCCTGCCTTGCGATTTTCTTGAAATCAACCAGGCGCACGCCCGCCTCCTCAATGCGTCCCAGCAGCTTGGCATAGATGAAATCCTTGCGTTCATTGAGGCGGCGCACGGTACGCAGCACCTCGCACAGCTGCTCGGTAGGCGTCATCTGGGTCTTGTTCTCGCGGATATTGGGAGAAAGGTGCTCCTGATCGATCAGAGAGCCCACGCGCACCATAAAAAACTCGTCAAGATTGCTCTGATAGATCGAGGCAAAGCTCAGCCTTTCGCACAGCGGCGTAAGATCGCTCTCCGCCTCCTCGAGCACGCGCTCGTTGAACTTGAGCCAGGAGAGTTCTCGGTTCATATAAATCGTGCGATCCGTCATGGGCTCCATGGTAAAAGCTTCCTTTCTTCATTTGCTGTCACATACAGGGGCTTATCTTCTTGATTATATCGGATATTTCGTCAAAAATCCACCGAAACGGAAAAATCCCCGCCCGGAAAATTCCGGACGGGGACTGGCTTGATTACTTCTTGAACTTGTTTACGATATCCAGCACAGCGTCGGCAACATATTGCGCCTTTTCCTTGCCGAGGGTGGAATACAACGGCAGGGAAATCTCGTTCTCAGAGAACGCATACGCCTTGGGGAAGTCCTCCGGCTTATAGCCGTAGCGCTTCGTGTATGCACTCATGGTGTGCAGCGCAATGAAGTGCACGCTCACGCCGACATTGCGCGCGTTGAGTTCCTCAATGAACCGGTCGCGGGAGATGGTCAGCATCTCGGGCACGATGCGCAGAATGTAGAGGTGGCGGCTGTGGTGGCAGTATTCCGGCGTCTTCTGCAGACGCAGCTGCGGCACATCCTTGAATGCCTCTTCGTAAACCTCAACCGCTTCAAAGCGGCGGCGCTGCATATCGTCCATGCGCTCAAGCTGCACCGTCGCCAGCGCGGCCTGAATATCGAACATGTTGTACTTGTAGCCCGGCTCCTCGATGTCGTAGCGCCAGGAACCGCCCTTGCCGTAGCGATTCCAGGATGCGGCGCTCATGCCGTGCGTGGAGAGCACGCGCACCTTTGCAGCGAACTCCTCGTCATCGGTCACCAGCGCGCCGCCCTCGCCGCAAGCGAGGTTCTTGGTCGCGTAGAAGGAATAGCAGACGGCGCCCCTGGGATTGCGGCCGATGAGCTCGCCGTTATAGCGGGTCTCTACGGCATGCGCCGCATCCTCGGACAGGAACAGGTTGTACTTGTCGCACAGCTTGCCGATCTCATCCAGATCCGCCGCCAGGCCGGAATAATGAACCGGCACAATCGCGCGGGTCTTGTCAGTAATCTTCTTTTCGATCTCCTTGGGATCGATCAGGCCGGTGTCCGGATCGATATCCGCAAAGACCGGCGTAGCGCCCACGTGAAGAATCGTATTCGCACTGGAAGCAAATGTCAGCGGCGTGGTGATAACCTCGTCGCCCGGGCCGATACCCTTGGCCAGCAGCGCCAGATGCTGCGCAGCCGTACAGGAGTTCAGACCCACGCAGTATTTTGCGCCCACATATTCAGCAAAGCGTTTTTCAAACTCAATCGTCCTGGGGCCCTTTGCCCACCATCCGGAGCGGATCGCAGCGCTTACGCTTTCTACCTCCGCATCGGAAATATCCGGCAGACAAAACGACATCCAGTCTTCTCTCACCCTGAATTCGCTCATGAAAATCCCCCCACCTGCATGCGCAGGCACAATAAGACATAATACGATAGCGTTATTATAGCACACTCGGAAAATTTCTTCAAGCAGGGATACATTTCGTCATCCCCGAATATCATACAAAACGGAAGAATTTCATTCTTTTATTCGCAAATCAAGACATAATTCCTTTCATATATGCTTGTTCTTAATCAAAAGTTTATATTTTTCCTTTTTACCAGGTTGACAATTGTTCTCATGTACGCTATAATTCCCTCAACCTAACACGCAAACCGTTTGAAGGAAGAGAAGTAAAAGCCCGTCGCTGTTTCAGAGAGCCGCCGTTGCTGGGAGTTGCGGTACAGCAAAGCTTCGAAATGGACTTCCCGAGGGCCCTTTCAACAGGCTTTTGCCCCATTAAAGAGGGACGGGACGCAGACCCGTTATCAGGCTGCACCGTATGTTGGTACGGGGTAGAGCGGGCCGAAAGGCCAAACTGAGTGGCACCACGGGAAATAAGTGTTTTTTCCGCCTCATGTTCCGAAAGGAATGTGAGGCGTTTTTCTTTTCTCTGGTCTCGGCGCTTCACACCCACGACTGGTCTCTGTTTTCCCACACGACAATCAGAATCATTCAGGAGGAACTCATTATGAAGCGCATCGTCTCCATTATCGTCTCCATCGCTCTGATCCTCACCGCAGCTGCCGCGCTGGGCGAATCCTACAAGATCGGCATCGGCCAGTTCGCCCAGCATGGCTCTCTGGATAACTGCTATCAAGGCTTCCTCTCCGGCCTGGCAGAGGCGGGCATCGTCGAAGGCGAAAACCTCAAGGTAGACCTTCAGAACGCGCAGGCTGACATGGGCATCGCCCAGCAGATCGCCGCGCAGTTCGCCGCGGGCCGTGTCGATATGATGGTCGGCATCGCCACCCCGATGGCGCAGGCCTGCTACAACGCCGCTTCCGGCGTGATCCCCACAATCTTTACCGCCGTCACCGATCCTGTCGCCGCGGGCTTTGCGGACGCGCAGGGCAACGCCGCCGGCGAAGTAACCGGCACCTCCGACGCCCTGCCGATCAAGGCGCAGCTGGAAACCATCCGCGCTATGCTGCCGGATGCGAAGAAGATCGGCATCCTCTACACCACCAGCGAGGTCAACTCCATCTCCGCCATCGAGCAGTACAAGGCGCTCGCCACCGATTATGGCTTTGAGATCGTTGAGTCCGGCATCTCCACCATCGCCGACATCCCGCTGGCGCTGGATGCGCTGCTCTCCAAGGTCGATTGTCTGACCAACCTGACCGACAATACCGTCGTCTCCGCGCTCGCGCTGATGCTGGACAAGGCCAACGCCGCCGGCAAGCCGGTCTTCGGCTCTGAGATCGAGCAGGTCAAGCTGGGCTGCGTTGCCGCCGAAGGCCTGGATTACATCGCCCTGGGCCGCCAGACAGGCCTGATGGCCGCCAAGGTGCTCAAGGGCGAAGCGAAGGCCAGCGAGATTCCCTACGAGATTATCACTGAGCCAGGTCTGTATATCAACAGCGCCGCGCTGGAGAAATTCGGCATCGTGCTCACCGACGAGCTCGCCGCCCGCGCCAACGAAGCGCAGTAAGCATAGGGAGCGATTCGGGGGATACGTTCGGGAACGCCGTCCCCGAACCCCTGCAAGGGATTTCATCCCTTGACCCTTCCTCGCTTCTCGCAGTAAATAAGCCTGCCCCCATGGGGAAGGTGTCTGCCCGCAGGCAGGTGTTTCGTTCCTTCATCCTTTCATTTCTTCATTCTCATCGCCGGAGGTATCCGTATGAGTCTCTTCCTGAGCGTCCTTGAGCAAGGCCTGATCTATGCCGTGCTCGCCCTGGGCGTATACATCACGTTCAAAATCCTCGATTTTCCGGATATGTCCGTAGACTCGTCCTTTCCCCTCGGCGCAGCTGTTACTGCGCTCATGATTCAGGCTGGGATATCGCCTCTGCTGACGCTGCCCGCGTCCATGCTCGCCGGCGCGCTGGCCGGCGCGCTCACGGGCGTGATCCATGTCAGATTCAGGGTACGCGATCTGCTCGCCGGCATCATCGTGATGACGGGTCTGTACTCCGTGAACCTGCACATCGCGGGCCGAGCCAACGTACAGCTCTTCTCGTTTGACACGATCTTTAAAAACGCGTTCATCTCTTCGCTTCCGGCGGGTGTTCAGCCCTATGCGCCGGTGATTATTCTCCTGCTTATCGCCATCGCGGTCAAGCTGCTCATGGACGCCTATCTCGCCACGCGCTCGGGCTTCCTGCTGCGCGCCACAGGCGACAACGCGACGCTCGTCGCCACGCTCGCCAAGGACGCCGGCCAGGTCAAGATTCTGGGCCTGTCCATAGCCAACGCGTTGGTCGCGCTGTCCGGCTGCATCATGTGCCAGTATCAGCGCTACTTCGACATCTCCATGGGCACCGGCACGCTGGTGCTCGCCGTCGCCTCTGTAATCGTGGGCACGCAGCTTCTGCGCGGCTTTCGCTTCCTGCGCGCGACGACCGCCGTCGTGCTGGGCTCCATCCTCTACAAGGGCTGTGTTGCGTTAGCGCTCAGCCTGGGCCTGTCCCCGTTCGATCTTAAGCTCGTCACCGCCGTGCTCCTGCTGGTCATCATCATCGTCGGCGGCCAGAACAGAAAGAAGGTGAAGCACCATGCTTGAACTGAAGCATGTTGTCAAAATCTATCAGGGCGGCACGGTGAACGAAACCTGTCTGTTCAATGATTTCAGCCTCACCATTCCGGATAAGCAGTTCGTCTGTGTCGTCGGCTCCAACGGCTCGGGCAAGACCTCGCTGCTCAATATCATCTGCGGCTCCATCTCCATCGACGAGGGCGCGATCATGATCGGCGGCGAGAACATCACCCGCATGCCCGAGAACAAGCGTCACAGGCGCATCGGCCGCGTCTATCAGGATCCCGCGCGCGGCACCTGCCCGTCGATGACGATCCTGGAAAACATGTCCATGGCGGACAACAAGGGCAAGCCGTTCAACCTCATGCCCTGCGTGAACCGCAAAAAGACCGAGGAATATCGCGCCATGCTTGCGCAGCTGGGCCTCGGTCTTGAGGATAAGATGGGCGTGATGGTCGGCAATCTCTCCGGCGGCCAGCGCCAGGCGATGGCCCTACTCATGAGCACGATGACGCCGATCGAATTCCTGATTCTGGACGAACACACTGCTGCATTGGACCCGAAGACCGCCGAAATCATCATGGAGCTCACGGGTAAGATCGTTCGCCAGAAACAGCTGACAACCATCATGGTCACGCACAACCTGCGCTATGCCGTAGAATACGGCGATCGTCTGCTGATGATGCATCAGGGGCATCTGGAGCTGGATCTGAGCGGTGAAACGCGCGAAAATCTCAAGGTTGAGCATCTATTGGAGCGCTTCAACGCGATCAGTATCGAATGCGGCAACTAAGCGCAAGCGGGGACGTTAGGGCTGCCGCCCTAAAACCTGCCTGAGGGGCATTGCCCCTCAGACACTCCTCTTCGCTTCGCGGTGTTTTTAACCCATTGATCATGATGAACATGCAAACGGCCTTGGCGCTTGCCTTGGCCGTTTGATCATGCTATAATACATCCATTCTTCATTCCGCGCTTTCATGCGCATAAAAGAGGCGTATACATATGATCGGACTGGGCACCATCATCAATTCTGCATTTGTGCTGGCTGGCGGCCTGCTGGGCTTCCTCTTCGGCAAGGCCCTCAAGGAGAGCTATCAGGATATCATGGTCAAGGCCTGCGGCGTGAGCACGGTTTTCATCGGCGCATCCGGCGCATTCAAGCACATGCTTACCATCTCGAACGGCGCGCTGGGCACCACGGGCGAAATGCTGCTGGTGATCTCGATGTGTCTGGGCGGCCTTGCCGGCGAGATTCTGGATATCGAAGGCAATCTGGAGCGCTTTGGCGAGTGGCTCAAAATCAAGAGCCATTCCGAAGGCGATTCCCGCTTTATTGACGGCTTTACCTCTGCATCCTTCACCATCTGTATCGGCGCGATGGCGATCATCGGCCCGATGAACGACGCACTCTATCACGACTACACGATCCTGACCACCAAAGGCATCCTTGACATGATCATCGTCATGGCGTTGACCGCCTCCATGGGCAAGGGCGCAGTTTTCTCTGTGATTCCGATGGCAATCTGGCAGGGCCTGATGACCGTGCTGGCCGCCTTCGTCGGCCCGCTGATGACCGACGCTGCGCTTTCCTGTCTGTCTACCGTGGGCAATGTGCTCATCTTCGGCGTCGGCGTGAATCTGGCCTTCGGCAAGAAGATCAAGGTCGCCAACTATCTGCCCGCGCTGATCATCGCCGTGATTTGGTCGCTCTTTTGATAAATTTCGCAGGAGGGGAGTTTTCCCCTCTTGTTTTTTTCCCAGAATATGATATAATATTTTTCGCTTGGAAAACAGCATATGGGGCATTAGCACAGTTGGTAGCGCGCTACATTCGCATTGTAGAGGTCACCGGTTCGAATCCGGTATGCTCCACCACAAAGACCTTCTCTTTTGAGAAGGTTTTTTGTTTTATCAACAGAATATTGTATGAGCATGGAAAACTTGAATTTGATAAAGGGGTTATGCCTATGAAAAAGAAATTATCTATAATTTGGGTCATTGCATTAATTGTCATCGTTGCTGTAGCGGCGCTTGTCCTTCATCAGCCATATATGCCAAAAACATTTGAAGTTGATGGTGAGAATTACTCAGCAATGTGTGGTGATGGTGGTTCACTAGTATTAGATTTGAATAATGATAACAATAGCAAAAAATGGTCAATTACGCAGACCGCTGAGTGCTATGCAAGCGATTATGATGTTGAAACTGAAACTGTTTCAGAATTCCACATAATTGCTTTATCGGAGGGGGAAGGGGTAATGAAATTCCAATGTGTAAATGAGGATGGCACAATAGAGAATTACGAACTGATGCTTTCTATTTTCCGACACAAGAAAAACCATCTTCAAATTGAGTTTGTTTCATTTGAAAAAACGGATTGACCAATTCCAATTTGGAGGGGATATCATGCAGCACTCTCAAATCGCAGAAAATATGATTCATTGGGCGCTGGGGAAAATTGGAGATCCTAAGTACAGCGGCTGGTGTTTGTCTTTTATTGAAGATGCTTTAGAGATTAGTAATCAGATCGAAATATTCGGCGGAGACTGTGCAAAAGAATCTTGCAATATGTATTATGATGCAATCCAATTTGGAAAGCCCGAGCGTGGTGCATTTGTATTCTATGATTGCTTGTGTCAAAGCGAAGATGGGACTGTTAACTGGGGACATTGTGGTATTAGTCTAGGCGAAGGGCTAGTAATTCACGCTTGGGCGACTGTTCGGATAGACAATTTCCAACAGATCGAACAGTTAACCTCTCCAATTGGGGAACATCCCCGCTATATTGGATGGATTCCGCTTGAGCGAGTATTGAGCCAACCGTCCGATAAATAAATGTGAAAAAGTTTGGTAAATTCCAATTTGTCAAACCGGCCGCTGTGCAATTGCATGGGCTGAGTTGGGCATGCCTCGGCAGCGCGCTACATTTGCATTGTAGAGGTCACCGGTTCGAATCCGGTATGCTCCACCACAAAGACCTTCTCAAAAGAGAAGGTCTTTTGCTTTATGTATACAGATTATGCCGCAAGCTATCTTTCCTTGCCATTGTGTATCAATGCCTGCACCATTGCCGCATTCGCCTGCCCGTAGAGCACGCCGTCCCAGCGAATGGACGGCCCGTTCTTACAGTTCTTCATGCAGGGCGTCACCCAGTAGGAAAAGCCCGCTGTCTCATTGCAGGTTCCGCTCTTCACGCTGTACGTCCGCTCGATTTCGTCCCGAAGCTTTGCGCCCGCCCTGCATGTGCCACAGACCTCCAGCCTGTGCCTTGCGGTTTCGCAGCGCAGGCTGGGCACACGGCGGATGATCGCCTGCAGCAGCGTGACCTTCATCCCGTATGCCTGCGCAATCTGCTCGAGCATGCCCAGCGAAAGCGCGCCTCCTTCCGCCTCCTGCGCCTCGCGCAGAAGCGCAATGAGCATCTGCTGATCCTGCTGCGCACCCTGGCCGTGATAGTATTCGATCATCTCCCGGATTTCTTCGCCGTGCATCACACCATCCTCCTTATCCCCTTTTCCCTATGATTGTACCGCACTGAAAGCAAAAATACAATTCACCTGTCGAAGGTGATTTTGTCACGGAACGGCGCGGCGCGCTCTGCTACAATACAGCCATACCAAACAAACACACATTCCGAAACGGAGGAAATGAAATATGATGAATACCAGATTCTATCTCTGCCCCATCTGCGGCAACGTCGTTGAAATGCTCCATGATCCCGGTATCGCCCCCGTTTGCTGCGGCCAGAAGATGACCGAGCTGATTCCCAACACCACCGAAGCCAGCGGCGAAAAGCACATTCCTGCCGTCTCCGTGGAAGGCAACATTGTCACTGTGAATGTCGGCAGTGTGGATCATCCGATGCAGGATGTACACTATATCGAGTGGGTGCAGCTCGTCACCGAACACGGCAGCCAGCGCAAGCATCTTGAGCCCGGTCAGGCGCCCAAGGTTGTCTTCGAGCTTTCCGGCGACAAGCCGCTGGCCGTTTACGCCTACTGCAATCTGCACGGTCTTTGGAAAACCGATCTGAACTGATACAGTGCAGCGGCGCGGCAAAGCCGCCGCGCCGTGCCTGCATATAGACGACAGGAGGTGTCCGTATGAAAAAAGCTTTACCGCTTCTGCTGATGCTCACGCTGATTTTGACCGGCTGCGCCGCGCCCGAAGCCGGCGCTGAGGATTATCGCCGGATCACCATGCAGGAGGCCATTGACATGATGGCTTCTGAGACAAACCATATCATCCTGGATGTGCGCACCCCTGCCGAATATGCCGCCGGTCATATCCCCGGCGCAGTCAATATCCCTAACGAAGCCATCGGCACTGCACAGATTCCCAGCCTTCCCGACAAGGACCAACTGATCCTCGTCTATTGCCGCAGCGGCAACCGCTCAAAGCAGGCGTCTGACAAACTGGTTCGTCTGGGCTACACCAACATCGTGGAGTTCGGCGGAATCAACGCATGGCCCGGTGAAATTGTCATCGAATAGCAAAAGCAGCAGGAGGCTGCGGCATAAGCCGCAGCCTCCTGCTTTATACGCTTTGAATGCTTATATTGTCACAGGGATCTCAACGATGTACGGCCGCAGGAGCTCCATAATCCTGTCCGCAGACTCCGGCGCATACCGCGGAGACTGTGCCATGGTAACGAAATCGTATCCCTTCACGGAAAACTGCCGGTAATCGTCATACACGGCAAAGGGCACAACCGGTTCTTTCCCGTTTCTGCCCTCCATCATCGCCGATATGAAGCTGCGCAGCTGAATATCCCCTTGCGCGTTGCGCAGCTGCGCCGGAATATCCTGATGCGACTTCGGATTGCGCACGTAGCAGAGGCGATCGATCCAGCGGAAAGCAAGCGCGAAGAGCAGATAATTGGCCTCGTCCAGCTCCACAGCCTCCCGGTAGGCTTCAATCGCCTCGCGCTGCTGCGGTGCGCGGGAAAGCACGACGTTGAGCACATAGGGCGTACCCGGCGGGCCGAAGGCCAGATCCGAATGCGTATCCACATGCACCACCTCAAACGGTGCAGTCAGTTCTCCGCTTCGCATGCGCGCCCGCCAGAAATCCAGCGCTTTATCGTGCGTATCAAAGATCGCACCGGGAACAGGATGCTCTCGGCTCAGGCCGCACCGCTCCTCTAGGAAGCGAATCACTTCTGCGTCGCTCCAGGGCTGAGCACTCTCTTCATCCGGCCGCTCACCCATCGGGGCCAACGGGCAAGGATCCGAGAGAAAGAAATCCATATCCAGATCCAAAACACGCATGTTTATCTCTCCTCCGCGCAGCAGCACGCTGCCCCTGCCGCCGCGCTTCTTATCTCAGAATCTTTCCGTCCGGGCTGATTGTGACAATTCTCAGCGGAATATCTTTTCCGCTCATCTCCACTGCAGTCTTCACCGCGTGGCTCAGCCCGCCGCAGCAAGGCACGGTCATTCGCGCAACGGTGATGCTCCGGATATCGTTTGTCCGGAAAATCTGCGCAAGCTTAAGCGCATACTCCGCATTATCCAGCTTCGGACAGGCGATCAGCACCGTGCGTCCGCGGATGAAATCCTGATGGAAATTGCCATAGGCATATGCCGTGCAGTCGGCCGCAATCAGCAGATGCATGCCGTCAAAGAACGGGCTGTTCACCGGCGCAAGCTTGAGCTGCACCGGGAAATTGCGCAGGCAGCCGAGAACCTCCTCGCCTGCGTCTGCACCGTCCAAGGTGCTGCATGCGCTGCCCGGACAGCCGCAGGAAAGCGTCTCTTCCTTTTTCTTTTTGGCGGCAAGCACAGCCGCCTCGTCGTAAGCAGGCGCTTCGCGCTCTTCAAAGGATATTGCGTTCATCGGGCACGCCGGAAGGCAGTCGCCCAGACCGTCACAGTAATCCTCCCGCAGCAGCTTTGCCTTCCCGTTCACCATGCCGATCGCACCCTCGTGGCATGCTTTTGCGCACAGGCCGCAGCCATTGCATCTTTCCTCATCGATGGTAATGATCCTGCGTATCATATTCTTCCTCCTGCCAGGCCTCTATAGGCCGTTTTCTGATCTGATGGATACAGAATAACACAGTCGCAGAACAAGTATGTTGAATTTTCAACGCAAGTGCTGAATCAGTCCGGCTTACGCTCACGCCTCGTCCGGCTGCTGTCCATCGTGCGCAAGCCACTGGCATTCCATCAGCTGCATATCACTAAAGACCGCCTCAAAGCTGGAGTCTTCCGGCGAACAGGCATAAACGCCAAAGCGGATCTTTCCTGCGCCCTCGTGCAGATGGCAGATGCGCATCTGCCTGAAATGCTCGCCATCTTCAGAGCACTCAATACAGTAATCGCTTGCACGACGGCTGAGGCGATACCACATGGTTTTCACTGCCGCCGGGATATCCGTGGTCGCCCAGTCCGAATAGCCATGATTGGTCACCACGCTGCCCAGCCGCTGGTAGCTCTCGTTTTCATATTCAATAGAGCCCTTGAGCCAGTTTTCGCTGTCCAAGTACAGCGCCACGCCGCACTGATCAAAGCGGTGATGGCTGGAAGCAAAGTCCGTTTTCACCACAAAGGAGAAGAATTCCTCCTCCGTTTCCATCTGCAGCACAGGCGCGTTGTCATTGCGGAAGCCGTAATACGTTCTCTGCCACAGGTCGGTGCCCGGCTCCGTGGTCACAGAAATCCTGTTTTCTCCCATCTCCCAGCGCCTGGGTTCCCGGGTCCAGACCAGCTTATTCATATCAAAACGCATGTCTCATTCCTCCGTTCCAATGCTGGAATTGTGTGTTTCTGATTTAATTGTACTACAGGCAGCCGCCGAAGGCAATATCGCAGCGCACGGTGATTTTGTCACGGAACGCTTTTGCGTCTTCTGCTAGAATACAATCATCAGAAAACAAAACATAAATTCCAAGCAACGGAGGAAATCAAATATGAAGAATATCAAGTTCTATTCCTGTCCCGACTGCGGCGCCATTCTCGAAGTCATTCACGATTCCGGCATTGCCCCTTCCTGCTGCGGCATGAAGATGGATCAGCTTCTTCCCAATACCACCGAAGCCAGCGGCGAAAAGCATCTCCCATCCGTGCATATTGACGGCAGCGTCGTCACCGTGAACGTCGGCAGCGTAGATCATCCGATGGAAGATGTGCATTACATCGAATGGGTATATGTACGCACCGAGCGCGGCGGTCAGCGCAAAATGCTCAGTCCCGGCCAGGCGCCGAGCGTCACCTTCCAGCTGGGCGATGACAAAGCCGTTGCCGTGTATGCCTACTGCAATCTCCACGGTCTGTGGATGACCGCAGTGAACTGACCAAAGCCGGATAAAATCTCAAACATACAGACAAACCGAAGCCGAACATAGTCCTCCCCCTCATCAAAAAGCCTCCTGCCGGAAAGCAGGAGGCTTTTTGTATTATTGATCAGGTTCAGGCCTTTTTCTCTTTGGCCGGCACAAAAATCGCAACCAGCGAACACACCAGCAGCAGGGCCGGATAATAGAGCTTGGGCAGCAGATCGAACGCAGACACCACGCAGCCCATCTCCGCCGCAGCAGAAATCGCCACCAACAGCTGCGCGCCATAGGGGATTACGCCCTGCGCAATGCAGGAGAACGTATCCAGCAGGCAAGCCGCCCGCTGGGGTGTGATGTCGTAATCGCGGCTCATCTCCTTGGCAATCGGGTTCGCCATGACGATGGCGACGGTGTTGTTGGCGGTGGCCACATCCATCGCCGCAACCATCAGGCCCATGCCCAGCTGGCCGCCGCGCTTGCCCTTGAAGATGCGGCGCACAAAGTACAGCAGCGCGTCGAAACCGCCGTCCGCGCGGATGAGCGCGCCCAGCGCCGCCACCAGGACGGCAACCATGCACGTTTCAAACATGCCGGAGATGTTGCCGCCCACGTTGATGAGCAGCTGGCTGAACACCGTCTGGCCCTCGGCAGGCACGATCGCACCGCTGGCCAGGGTCAGCACAGCGCCGCAGAGAATGCCCATGAGCAGCACGACGAACACGTTCACGCCCGCAACGCCAGCGATAAGCACAAGGATGTACGGAATCATCAGCAGCAGGTTGTATTCGCCCGTCACCGGCACCGTCTCCTGGCGGGCCGTAAGCGCCAAAATGATCGCCAGAGAGATCAGCGCCGCCGGCAGCGCAATCTTGAAGTTGCCGCGGAACTTATCCTTCATCGCGCAGCCCTGACCATTGCAGGCAGCAATGGTGGTATCGGAGATGAGGGACAGGTTGTCGCCGAACATCGCGCCGCCCACAACCGTGGCGATGCACAGCGCCGCATCGTAGCCGGAGGCAGCTGCCACCTCGACGGCGATGGGCGTAAGCAGCGTGATGGTGCCCACGGAGGTGCCCATAGCGGTAGAGATAAAGCAGGCGACCACAAACAGCACCGCCGCCGCAAACTGCGGCGGGATGATAGAGAGCATGAAATACGCCACGCTCTGCGCGCCGGAGCGGCCCACGACGCCCACAAATGCGCCGGCAGCCAGGAAGATCAGCAGCATGGTGATGATGTTCTTATCGCCCACGCCCTGGCCCATGATCTCCAGCTTCTCGTCAAATGTAGTTCTGCGGTTCATCAGGCAGGCCGTGCAGATCGCCACCAGGAACGCAGCCACGATCGGCACATTGTAAAAGCCCATCGGGATCTTCAGCGCATACTCGAAGAGCAGGCCCAGACCCAGATACAGCAGAAGAAACACACCGATTGGCGCAAGCGCCGCGGGATTTCCCTTCTTCATATGTTTTCCGTCCTTTCCGAAATATCCAAATCACTCTATGTCATGCTCCCGCGATGCAGGAACCTGAACGCTTTATTCTTCCAGCTGTGCGCGGCTTTTGATCGTAGCGGCGTAAGCGCTGTTGCACAGGCCCAGCACCGCCGAGGCGACAAACAGCGTCTCAATACCCAGCGTTTCCCAGATCCAGCCGCCAAAAAGCGCAATGAAGATGGTGATCACATGGTTGATCGATACGCCCGTGGAGATGGTTGCCTTGACTTCCTGCTCGTTGTCCGCCAGATCCTTCACATACACATTGGCCGCCATGGACGCCAGCGAGATCACCGCATCGAGCACATAGTTCACACAGCAGACGATGAACGCAATATCCCGCGGAAACATGTGATGGGCAAAGCCGTAGAAGAAACAAACGACCACCAGAATCAGCGTATCGGAAACCATGACCACCTTGTAGCCCAGGCGGTCGATGATACGGCCTACAACAGGCGACGCAAAGAAGCACGCCACAGCCGATATGGCAAAGAGCAGGCTGATCGTAGCGGCGTTTGCGCCGTAGAACAGGATCAGCACATACGGGCCGAATGTGAGGAACACCTGCTTGCGCGCGCCGTAGAACATCTCCAGCATGTAGTACTTGCCGTACTTTTTATGGAAGTAAAAGCGGCGTTTCGTCTCATCCGTCCGGCTGTCTCCGCTCAGGCGCATGGCATAATATGCGCTCACGCCCGCCAGCACAGCCGCCGCGCCGAAAAAGAGCCTGTAGGGTTCCCTGCCCGCCAGCAGCGAAAACACGAGAACGATTACCAGATAGCCCGCCAGCGTGCCGATCTGGCTGACCGAACTCTGCACGCCCAGCGCCGCACCGCCGCGCCCCGGCTTGGCGTAGCCCATCATCAGCGTGCTCTTCATGCCCAGCTGAATATGCTCGCCCAGCGAATACACACAGATTGCCAGCGTCACCAGCACTTTGCTCGGCGGCAGCAGCGCATGCATGCCCATGCCGGCCAGCATGATCAGCGCGCCCGCTTTGTACATCGTCTCTGCCGACATCATATAAAACACAGCCAGAATGAACACCAGCGCAATGCCCGGCAGCTCGCGGAAAAACTCCGTAACGCCGCGGTCCATTTCGCCCATGCGCACCACTTCCGCCAGATAGTTATCCAGCATGCCTTTATACAGGCCATAGGATAAGCCCGTAATGAGAATGGAGAGCAGAAGCGCTTTAAAGCCGCTGTTCTCGCGGAAAGCTTCCTTGATCCGATTCACGCACGTTCCTCCGTACAACTCTTTATAAATGCGCAGATAGAATAATTATATCTCCAATCGCATCATCGGGCAACCATTTTCCGCCGGAAACAGTCAATTTATCGAACAATTTTTCCTGATTTGCGCAGCAATACCCGTTATGCCGCACCGTCCGTCTTGCAAGAAATCATCCTCCTGTGATATAATGCCAGCTAACTGCCGCATCCGCCCTGCCCGTTCAGGCAGAAATATGCGGATCATTTGATCATCAGAAAGGCGTATTTGCTCATATGTATCGCATCATGACATCGGACGAGGCCATCAGCCTGATCCGCGACGGAGACTGCATCTGCGTCAATTCCTTTGTCGGCATTGAAAACCCCGTGGAGCTGCACGAGGCGCTCGACCGCCGCTACGATAAAACCCATTCTCCCAAGCATCTGACGGTTGTCTCCAGCGCCGGCTTCGGCGTATGGGATGAAAACAAGGCTGCCGAAGGCTATATCCGCGCCGGCGCTGTGGACCGTCTGATCTGCGGCCATTTCGGCTCGATGCCCAGCACGAAGAAGATCATCCTGGAGAACCGCTTCGAGGCTTACAATTTGCCCCTTGGCTGCATCTCCCACGCCATCCGCGCGCAGGCGGGCGGTATTCCGGGTGCGCTCTCAAAGGTTGGCCTGGATATATTCGTCGATCCCCGCCGCGACGGTCCGGGCATCAATCAGATCTCTACGGATTCCTCCTTCGTCAAAGTCGTCAATGTGGACAACGAGGAATTCCTCTATTATAAGCTGCCCAAGATTACCGTCGCTCTGATGAAGGGCACCGCCGCCGACCGCAAGGGCAATATCTCCTTTGACGACATGTATATGTCCGGCGACGCCCTGTCCATCTGCCAGGCCGCCAAGTCCAACAACGGCATCGTCATCGTGCAGGTGGACCGCATTGTGGATATGCCCTCCCGCCCGCGCAACACGATCATCCCCGGCTGTCTGGTCGACGCCATCGTGGTCAAGGAGCCCGAGCCGCGCGACGAAGCCTTCACCGCCCTCACCGGCAGCTTCGAGATCCCCTTTGAAGAGTGGCACAGCTGGACGGAAAAGCTGGAGTCCGTTACCTCCGCCAGCCGCGAGCGCAGCCTCGCCAGTCATATCATCGGCGAACGCGCCTCCCGCGAACTGCGCAAGGAAGATATCGTCAACATCGGCATCGGTATCCCGGAGATGATTTCCCAGTATGCCAGAAAGAGCGGTATGCTCGATCATATCACCCTCACCGTTGAATCCGGCGGCATCGGCGGCTTTCCTGCCTCGGGCAAGGTGTTCGGCGCGATGATCGGCGCACAGGCCGTATACGACATGGCCAACCAGTTTGACCTGTACAACAACGGCGGTCTGGACATCTGCTTCATGGGCGCTCTGGAGGTGGACCGCTACGGCAATGTGAACGCACACCGAGGTCCGGGCGCATACGCGGGCATCGGCGGCTTTGCCAATATCACCGCGCAGACGCCCACCGTCGTCTTCTGCCTCACCTTCAATACCAAGGGCCTGAAGGTCAGCCGTGAAGATGGAAACATCTCCATTGAGCAGAACGGCTCGATTCCCAAATTCGTACAGACCGTACAAAGCGTGAGTTTCTCCGCGCGCAAGGCCATCGCCAACGGCCAGAAGGTGCTCTACATCACCGAGCGCTGCGTATTCATCCTCACTGCCCGCGGCCTTAAGCTGCTGGAGGTCTTCCCTGGCGTGGATGTACACAGGGATATCCTGGACCTGCTGCCCTTTGAGGTGGATCCCAACGGCTATGCCGACGGATTCTAATCATCCAATCAACCGCTTCCCATGCGAAGCGGTTTTCTTTTTCCCCGACAAAAAACCGAACATTTTTATCAAAGCCAGCGCAAATGATACAGTTTTCTGTTGCATTTGTGAAAATATTGAGTATAATATGTCTGTTTGATCTTTGATGCGAACTGATTCTGCACCAAAGAAGCATGGACGAATACAATTGGAGGTTGTCACAATGCGTAAACTGCTCTCTATGGCGCTGGTGCTCGCGCTGGCCATCGTTCTGCCGGTCGCTGCCTTCGCCGAAGGCTCCCTGGTCGTTTACACCCCGAACCCGGACGCCGAGATCCAGTACATCCTCAACACCTTTGCTGAGAAGTATGATGTTGAAATCGAAATGCTGAGCATGGGCACCGGCGAGTGCTACACCCGTCTGGCTGCCGAGAAGGACGCTCCGATCGCCGACGTGATGTTCGGCGGCGTGGAGACCACCTGGACCCACGACTATCCGGATCTGTTCCAGACCTACGTGGCCAACGGCAACGAGAAGCTGCCGGCCGAGTATCAGAATCCGGACGGACTGATCACCTACTACATCCTGGGCGGCTCCTGCGTCATGATCGTCAACGAGGAGCTGGAGGCCGAGCTGGGCACCCAGATCACCTGCTACAACGACCTGCTCAATCCGGAACTGAAGGGCATGATCGCTTCCGCCGATCCGAACGCCTCTTCCTCTTCCTTCGCTCACCTGTCCAACATCCTGCTGGCCATGGGCGACGGCGAGAATCCGTACGAGTCCGAGGCTGCCTGGGATTACGTCGCTAAGCTGATCGACCAGCTGGACGGCTCCCTGACCAGCGGCTCCTCCGCCGTGTACAAGGGCGTCACCAACGGCGAATACACCGTCGGCCTGTCCTATGAAGTCGGCGTTGCCGGCCATATCGCCAACGGCGCTCAGGGCGTCCGCGCGGTCTATCCGACCGAGGGCGTCTGCTGGACTCCGGTTGGCTCCGCCATCATCAACGGTGCCAAGAACATCGACAATGCCAAGCTGTTCATGGACTGGCTGATCTCCGACGAGTGCCAGACCATCATGGCCACCGCTGAGGGCTCCGTGCTGCGCGGCGTTCGTACCGACCTGTTCGTGCCGACCGACTACATGCCGGCTTTCGACACCCTGAACCTCAAGCAGGAAGACAGCGCGTACACCTCCGGCAACAAGCAGACCATTCTGGACCACTGGAACGATCTGTGGAACAAGTAATTTTGCCACAAGCAATCTGATCATCACCGCCCCTTGTGGAGCTTTCTGCAAGGGGCGGTTCTTCGATTCTCTCTATCCTCTATCCAACACATCAAAGGAGCTTGCGTTTTCATGAGCGTTACCATCAAGATTGACCATGCCCACAAGCGCTATGGCAGCAACGTGATCATCGAGGATCTGTCCGTCAAGATCCGTGAAGGCGAGTTCTTCACGCTGCTGGGTCCGTCCGGCTGCGGAAAGACCACCCTGCTGCGCATGATCGCCGGCTTCAATTCCATCGAGGGCGGCGACTTCTACTTCAACGATACCCGCATCAACGATATCGATCCGGCCAAGCGCCGCATCGGCATGGTGTTCCAGAATTATGCCATCTTCCCGCATCTCTCCGTGCGCGACAACGTGATGTTCGGCCTGAAGAACCAGCCCAAGAAACTGGGCCGTACCGAAATGCTGGAGCAGACCGACAAGTTCATGAAGCTGATGCACATCGAAGAGTATGCCGACCGCAAGCCGGAGCGCCTCTCCGGCGGCCAGCAGCAGCGCGTGGCGCTCGCCCGCGCGCTGGTCATCCAGCCGGACGTACTGCTCATGGATGAGCCGCTGTCCAATCTGGACGCCAAGCTGCGCGTAGAAATGCGCGAAACCATCCGCAGCATCCAGCGCGACGTCGGCATTACCACGGTCTATGTCACCCATGATCAGGAGGAGGCCATGGCCGTCTCCGACCGCATCGCCGTCATGAATCTGGGTGAGATCCAACAGATCGGCACGCCGCAGGCGATCTATCAGCGCCCGGCGAACCTGTTTGTCGCCAGCTTCATCGGCCGCACCAATCTGATCGACGGTGAAATCCGCGTGGAAAACGGCGAAGCCGTGCTGCATGTCGCATCCGGCTACAGCATGCCGATCGCCACCCTTCTGGAAGCAGAGAAGAAAGATCAGAAAGTCGTTGTCTCCGTGCGTCCGGAGGAGTTCGTTATCAGTCATGACGGCGAGGGCATCCCTGCCACGGTGGTATCCAGCACGTTCCTGGGCCTGAATATGCATTACTTCCTCAAGCTCGAGGACGGCACCGACGTACAGGTCATCCAGGAGGCCGAGCTGGATTCCCGCCTGAAGGACGGCGAGAAGATTCTTCTGCGCATGAAGCAGAACAAGATCAATATCTTCTGCCAGGATGGCAGCCGCAATCTGGTTTCCGGCGTGATGAACGACAACGCGCAGGAGGCCTGATGATGAATACCAAACGCAGACTCGATACATGGCAGATCATCTCTTTTGTGATTCTGGCCCTGTACGCGCTGTTCCTCGTGCTGCCGCTGTTCCAGCTGCTGCGTTCCTCCGTCATCAATGACGAGGGCGTATTCACCTGGGAATACTTCCAGCGTTTCTTTGGCCGCGAAACCTATTACGGCACGCTGCTCAACTCTTTCAAGGTTGCCGTTGCAGTGACTGCATGCGCGCTGGTGGTCGGCATCCTGTTCTCCTATTTCTACAGCCTCTTTGAGCTCAAGGGCAAGGCCTTCCTGCAGGTGATGGCGATCCTCGCCTGCATGTCCCCGCCTGTCATCGGCGCCTACAGCTGGATTCAGATGTTTGGCCGTGGCGGCATCTTCACCAAGCTGCTGCGCACCATGTTCGGCATTCGCCTGCCGTCCATCTACGGCTTTGGCGGCATCGTGCTGGTCATCACCTGCCAGCTCTTTCCGCTGGTATTCCTCTACATCAACGGCGCGCTCAAGAACATCGACAACTCGCTGCTCGAGGCCTCTGCCGGTCTGGGCTGCAGCAGCTTCAAGCGATTCTTCAAGGTTATCCTGCCGCTGTGCATGCCCACGATCCTGGCCGCCGGCCTGCTGGTGTTCATGCGTGCGTTCGCAGATTTCTCCACTCCGCTGCTCATCGGCAAGGGCTATCAGACATTCCCCGTGCTGATTTACAACAGTTTCGTCGGCGAAACATCGCGCAGCCAGAACTTCGCCGCAGCGGTCAGCGTCGTAGGCATCATCGTCACTGCGCTCATCTTCTTCGTGCAGAAGGCAGCGAATGCCCGCTTCAATTTCACGATGAACGCCATGCACTCCATCGAGACGCACAAGTCTGGTCGCGCAGCAAGCATCATCATGCATGTCTATTGCTACTTCATCGTTTTCGTTGCGATGATGCCGCAGTTCTTCGTCGCCTGGCAGTCCTTCCGCAAGTGTAAAGGCGGCGTCTTCCAGGAGGGCTACAGCCTGCAGAGCTACGCCGAAGCGTTTGACAAGATCATGAAGCGCAGCTTGCCCAACACGTTCATCATCGGTGTTACGGCCCTGCTGATGGTCATCTTCCTGGCGATCCTCATCGCTTATCTGGTGGTGCGCCGGGCCAACACGGTCAACAGTGTGATTGACACACTCTCCATGGTACCCTACATCATTCCGGGCGCCGTCGTTGGTATTGCGCTGGTTATCACGTTCAATCGTGGTCCGCTGGTGCTCACCGGCACGGCAGCCATCATGATCATCGCGCTGATCATCCGAAGACTTCCGTACACGATCCGCTCCTCTGTGGCCATCCTGCAGCAGATTCCGCTGTCGATTGAGGAAGCTGCGATCAGCCTGGGCGCTTCCAAGCTGAAATCTTTCTTCATGATCACCGTGCCGATGATGGCCAGCGGCATCATGTCCGGCGCAATCATCAGCTGGATCACGATCATTACGGAGCTGTCCACAGCAATCATCCTCTACAGCGTGAACACAGAGACCCTGACGCTGACGGTGTACACCTCCGTGGTGCAGGGCAACGACGGCGTTGCAGCGGCTGTTGCAACCATCCTGCTGGTTGTCACCACAATCTCGCTGCTGCTGTTCATGAAGTTCTCCAAGAATAAGGATCTCTCTTTCTAAAAAGAAAAGCACCGGAAACGGTGCTTTTTTATTGCAAAATAGGGGTATTTAGTTCACTAAGCAGCTTGTAACCGCCGCGAAGCGAAGAAGGGGTCTGGGGACAATGTCCCCAGGCGGGTTTGGGCGGCAGCCCAACGTTTCCATGCGCGAAGCGCCAGATAAGCAAGAATCAAACAGGAGCCGAAGGC
>JAFQIF010000004.1 GCA_017397695.1 Clostridia bacterium | reverse complement strand
CTGGGGCCAGTGTCCCCAGACCCCTTCTTCGCTTCGCGGCGGTTTTAAGCTGCTTAGTGAACTAAATATTCCTATTGCGCAGCAAAAAGAAAAGGTCTGCTTCGTGCAGACCTTTTTGTGATCAGAACTCTTTGTTCTCGTACCTGCGGCAGTGCGTATACTTGGAAATCGCGCTGCGCTGGGCGGTGATGCCGCTGAGAATCGCCTGAATGTGGCTGGGCAGGAACTCGTCGTACTTGACCTCAAGAATCTCCACAGGATCGTCGAAGACGGGATAGGTGGGCAGATCCTTGTTGAACATGTCGTGCGAGAACAGGCCCGTGCGCAGCGTCTTGTCGAACGTCACGCGAACCTCTTCGGCAGGATGGATGTACGCTTCGCGCACATAGTCTACGATGACCGCAGGACGCAGCAGCCTGGTACGCATCTCACGGAACATGTCGTGGAACAGCGGGTGGCGCATGCGCTGCAGGCCTTCCGGATCTCCTGCAATCAGCTGATCGGCCAGCTCGCGGGGGATAGTGACGGACTGCTTGGAAATCAGATCGCCATACTTGCTCTTGCACTCGAGCTTGATAACCTTGTCGGAGTGATTGTAGATGCGGATGCGGTACTTTTTGCGGTTGCCCACGCCCGCGATCTTCTCTTCCAGCGCGTCATCGTTGATCGTATCAAAGTACAGCGAGCGGATGTGGTACTCGTTGTGCTCGTCGCCGTTGGGATCGAGCTGCATCACCGGGGTCAGAACGCTGCGAAGGACGGTCATCTCCGCAGGGGAGATGAAGTACTTGAGCTCGTGCCGCAGGGGGATGTTGCGTGTGATCATAGGGGCGCTCCTTTTCTTTACGAGTTTTCGCTTACCTAGCTTTGGAGGGCCCTCTGCCCGGACAAAGCGGGTTAAGGGAGCCGCGAAGCGAAGCGGAAAAGGGCACTGCCCTTAGTTGCCGGCCTCGGACTGGCAGGCGATCAGGGTCGCAGTGTGCACGCCCTGGGTGTCCATCAGCTTGTTCACGATGTCAAAGCGCTCACGCAGCTGCACTTCAACGGTCAGCTCAATGCCGCCCGGGGTTACAGTCTTGCTGCGCAGGCGCTGCACCTTGATGCGGCGCACGAACTCCATCACAGACTCCTCGGCCTCAGCGTCATAGTGCGCAACCAGCAGGAAGGTGTTCGGGGAACGCAGACGGAAGAACGCCATGGCCAGCATCGCAATGGAGATGCCCGCGACGACGACCAGCGCGATGGTGTAGAGCTCAGCGCCCAGCAGGATGCCCATGGTCAGCGCCCAGAACATGTAGGCGGTGTCCAGCGGATCCTTGACCGCGGTACGGAAACGAACGATGGACAGCGCACCGACCATACCCATGGACAGCGCGATGTTGGACTTGATACACATGACAACCGGAGTGGTGATCATGCACAGCATGATGAGCGTGGTGGCAAAGGACGGGGAATAGAGCACACCGCGGAAAGCCTTGCGATAAACCAGGGCGATGATCAGGCCGACCACGAAGCCCATGGCAAGCGCCAGCACCATTTTCATGGGCGTGAGGCTGGCCATCTGCTGGGAGAACCACTCGTTGACGCTCGCGTCGTTGATGATGTTGTTCATGGGATGAATCCTCCTAAATAAAATGTAGTTGAAAATTGTATCAGATGAAGGGAGCCGTCAGGCTGCCCGTCATGCATCGGGATTGGCGGGACAAGGACCAAAATACTCGACCATCTGTGCGTCGGTCAGTTTGAAATAGTTGATGATCTCCTGCCAGATGTAGTATGGACGGCGGGGGAAGATACGCTCAAGCATACGCTCACAGCGGGATACCCAGTAGTTGTAGCCGCCCTCAGGGTTCTTCGGCTGGTCAAAGCTCACCTTCGGATGAACCTCGGCTGCCCAGCGCTGCATGTGCATCTGCATCTCCGGCTTGATTTCCAGGATCATCTGATTGAACAGATTGGTCATGTTCTCCGTCGTCAGCACAGTCTGATACAGCTCGCCGTAGCGCCGCAGGAACTTGTCCTGAATCTCCGGCACCTTGATCAGCTTGTTCATGAACAAGTTGGACTTGATGTTGTAGTTGCCCATGCCGCCGTCACGCAGCATATACTCTACGCCGCCGACAATCTTGTTTTTGCTGCCGGTGGTTACGGAGAAGAATCCCCAGTCGCTGTCGTAGAAGAGATAACGCCACTTGGCGTCCTCCGGGTTGCCTGTCTTCGTATTGCGATAAAAGCGGATATTGCCCGGGTCTGTGTCGCCGAAGAAAGAACGGAAGACGAAGTAGTCGATCATGTTGTCGACGTCAATCTGAGAAACGACATACTCGTATGCCGCACGATCATTGACCAGATCGTGCTCCTTGGCATAATCGTATAGCTTCTGGTAATCGTGTCGCTCACCCTGATTGATCTGATCCGAGGAGAGGCCGTCGGATTCGAGCATGTCGATATCGTCGGGATTGTCCCAGCCTTCCTGCTGGGCAACCGTCTTTACACCTGCGCGCTCGCGCATGTTGTAGTGGCCCCAGTATTCGCCGTTGATATAGACGATGACCGGTTTCCAGGCCTGTGTGGCGACGGAGGAACCGCTCTGATCGATCAGGCGCGCCTGCATGCCGTCGATGACGCGGGAGTACAGGCCGTCCTGGCCACCATTGCGCAGCACGAAGCTGGCATAGGATGCGTAAGGACGGTCGTCAAAGAGCGCATAATCAAAGCTGCTCTTGCCGTACTGGCCGTCGGCTTTGATATAGAGGCTCTTCTGCGGCATATCCAGTGAGAACTGACCCATGACGCGGAACGTCATGCCCTGAGAAATTTGCTGTTTTCCGCTCTTGTCGTAGTATTCAACCCAGCCGCCAAACTCATTTTTCTGCCAGTATGTGGCATGCTCCCATGGACGTTCGTCGAGATCGCGATTGAGCGTCGGACCATCGGCGAACATACCGGTTTCATCGTTCCACATGTTGTCAGGATCAGTCGTGATGCATACGACCGGCATCGTGTGGTACACGGAGATGAGGTACGTCTGAGAAACGACCTGAGAAGGCTCGACGCCCTCGCGGAAAGAGCGCGCGCGAACCACGGTGTTTTTGCGGATTTCAATCGGACCGGTATACAGCGGCGAGGTTTCCGTCGGATCGGTACCGTCGAGCGTGTATCGCACAACGGAATTGACGGGGACGGAGAGCGTTACGCCGCCATCGCCCTCGAGCGGGCGCTCGTACAGGCCACCTGCTACGTTAAAGGAAGGCTTTTCGGCAAAACCAATGAAGCCGCCACTGTTTTCTGCACCCGGAGTGGGGGAAGAATAGTAGAACAGGCCTGCCTGGCCGAGCGTGCGGCCGAAGGAGACGTCGTCGTAGAGCTGCGGTACAACCACTTTGTCCAGGATTTCGCCTGTTGGGGTGGAAAGGCAGACGGTTTCGCCTTCTTTAGCGAGATTGTAATCCGTAAAATAATAAACGCCGTTCTTGGTCGTCTGTGTTGTATCGCAGTAGATGACCAGATAGCTGTTGTTTTCGAGCGTAATATCGGGCAACTGCCACTTGCGCGGCTTTTTGATGTTGTCGGACAGGCCGTAACCTTTGAGGTTAACGGCCTGTCCGCTCATGTTGTAGATCTCGATGTAGTCGTAGGGATTGCGTACGTTGGGACCGACAATGCTCTGGTTGCCGGTCATGACTTCTGTGATGTAGAGGCAGGAGGCGTTGGCCAGACACAGATTCGTGTCCATAGCGACCTCGCCGGTGCGCGTATTGGGCAGGCCAGGCGTGGGCTGCGTGAAGCGCTTGAAGCCGCTGGTGCCTTCCTCGTCGCGGCCCCAAGATTCGTCTGCCTCGAGCAGGTCATAGGTAACCAGGTCGAGCATACGGCCCTGAATGTCTGCCAGGATCACGGTTTCGCCGTTGGAGCGCAGCTTGAAGCTTGCATGCGGCCAGCCGCCGCTTGCGCCCGCGCGATCCTTGCCGGAGGCGTAGACCACGTAGTAGCCGCCGGGCTGGATGACCGTGCCCTGCGGGAAGCGCCACTTGACCAGGGAATCCGGATCGTCGCTCAGCGCATAATTGGACAGGTCGATCGCCTTTGCGGATGTGTTGTGCAGTTCAATCCAGTCGGGGTATTCGCCGTCCTCGTCCCTGCTGGTCGTGATGGAGGAAGCGCAGACCTCGTTGATGACCAGCGAACCGGTTTCAATGAGGGTCGAGGCACGGAAGGAGGCAAATCCTTCCTGCGTGTTCTCGTATCCGGGGGTATACTGCTCGGTGATGATGTAGTTGTCGCCGCCGATCCAGCAGTAGCTCATGTTGTGGTCCATCGCCGGAACCGGGACTTCCTCAAAGGCGATGCCGTCGCTGCCGAAGAGGAAGAGCGCATCGCCGGTGGAAGAGAGCTTGAACTTGGCGTGCAGCGTCTGTCCGGCAATATTCTTGTTTTCGTCCGAAGCGAACACGACGACATGTTCGCCGGGTGCAAGGGTGATGTCCGGGAAGATGAACGTGATCTTGTCTGCGCGGTCGCTCAGGCCGTAGCCCTTGAGCGCGATGGCATGATCGCCCGTGTTGGTCAGCTCAATCCAGTCCGGGAAGGAACCAACCTCGTCCGGGAAAGCCGTCCTGTTGGAAGACATGGCTTCCGAGATGCGCAGGTTTCTGTCGCCGGTAGAGACGTCGGCTGCAAGCACCTCCGTGCCGGAGATGTTGGCGGCGGGCGTCAGCGTGAGCCCCGGAGCGAAAATGATCAGCACGATCACCAAAGCGACGAGCGCAAGCAGGAACGAAAGCGTTCCCTTGCGCGGCTTTACGCGCCGCAGAGCACGGCGCTTTTTCCTTGGTGCGCTGGGTTTTCTGGTCCGTTTGGAACGCATGAATGACTTCCTTTCAAAATTCGACAAAATTGCCGGAATCATTATAGCATAAAAAGTGTCCAAGGAAAAGGGAAAGAAAAACTTTCTAGCCTGCTTTGCGTGCGTTTTTTTCAATTCCGGCTGGAATTACATTGCGTACAGCCATAGAAAGCCAGCAATCGACATATACTACGCAGCGAAAGAAAGGAAAGGGGCGAATTGCTTGCGCCTTGGCGTGGTCATGATGGGAAACGGAGCGCATGCGGCGGCGTGCGTAGGCGTGCTCAAGGAGCTGCAGCGGCGGGGAATTGAACCGTATGCGGTGTGCGGCATGCAGGCAGGTGCATGGCCGGCAGCGCTGTTTGCAGCCGGGCTCGATGCGGGGAATATGGAAAAGGCGCTTCATCAGGCCGCCCGTTTGGGCAGGAAGATGCTTGCGCCTGTATGGTATGAATATCTGAATCGCTCAGCCCCTATGATGCCGGACTGCGTACGGCTCAATCATCTGCTCAACAGCCAGACGGGACAGCGTGTGCTCTCGCTTTGCCCGGGCGCTGCATTGTTTCTGTGCCGGATGGCCAGAAACGGACAGCGTGTAGTTTTTTCCACACGGGCTTTTTTGCAGGAGGGCGGCGCGATGCTGGCCATGCAGGCGACGGCAGGCTTTGCCGCGCGGGCATGCATGGCGCTTGCGCCGTTTCTTTCTCCGCTACAGTACATGGGCTCAGCGCTGTTAGGAGAAACGGACGTATCCTTTGCCTGCAGGCAGCTGATTGCCTTGGGGGCGCATCGGGTATTGGTGATTTCTCCGTGTCCCTCGCCGCAGAGTGTGCCGGATGCGCTTGATCTGGCCTGCGCGCCGCTGAGGCTGGCCGGCGCACAGCTGCTGCCAAAGGAATGCAGCGAGCTGCGCGTGATCATGCCGCAGGGCGTGGGTGCGCTGGCGATTGAAAAGATGGAAAGCTGTGCACTGGCGGGGGAAACTGCAGCGCGTCAGGAACTGGATGCGCTTCTCAGGGAGATGGGCATGGCGTATTGCCGGGTGCTTCCTTTCAGACGAAGATTGGGCTGAATCAGCGTTCGCCAACAAAAACCTCGGCAGAGGTCTTTTGGCGGCGATTGCCGATGCGCGCTTCAACGGCGATGGTGTATTGGCCGGTTGCTGCCACGTTGCCCTGCGCGTCACGGCCATCCCAGTACAGGTGGGTGATCTTGTCGGCGGATGGGCGGGTCAGCTGGCTGGCGGCCAGACGGCGGATAAGTACACCGTCTGCATCGAACACGGAAACTGTCAGTTCAGCCGGAACGTCAAGCTCCACGCGGATGGGCAGTTCGCCCGTACCGGGAGCGCGCAGATCGCCGCGGCAGCGCAAGGTCAGATTCGCTTCGCTGGATGCCGGCTGAACGGCGATCAGGCGCTCGGAACACAGCAGCATTTCGCTGCCGGACATCGAGAAAACCTGCAGCATCAGATAACCGCCCTCGTCGGGCGTGATGCCATCAAGAGAAAGGGAACGCATTTTTCTGCCGATGCTGAGCGTGGCGTCGTCGTTTTCGCCGCTGTCCAGAAAAGTCTTGGCGTTGGCCCAGTCCCAACTGCCGTCGGCAAAATCGACCAGACGGTACTGCACGCTGGTGCCTTCACCGGTAACGGTAAAGGAAAAGTCAAGCGTTGGATCGTCTGCGTGCAGCAAAGATGTGCCGTAGGAAAAGCCAGACAGCGGGCGGGAGAGCATGGCTCCCTGTGCTGTAGGCAGATGCAGATTGGCTGCGCTGGCGGAAAGAAGTTGGCAGGAGGAAGAGGGTACGGCGATACTCAGATAACGGTGGATTTCCTCCAGCGTTACGCTGCCGTCGCCGCTCAAATCTGCTTCGGCTGTGCCATACAGCCCCAGGCCGCTGGAGAGTGCGGAGGCGAAATAGGATACCGCGCCCGTGGACAGCGCTTCGCTGTCGTAATACCAGCTGGATTCGCTGCCGTTGGAAGAGGTGAGCACATGGACGCTGGAATCCAGCAGGAATGGAGAGGGACACTCCGGAGGAGTGGGATGGCTGCCGGGCAGCATGCCGATTTCCGGCTGGCCGCGGCCGATGAGCGCGCCGGAGTAGCATGCGTCGATGATCAGCAGCTTTTCGCCCTGGATGCTGCGAATCAGCTCATACAGCTGCGCACTGCTCAGCGGGCTTTCCGTTTGTCCGTCTCCCAGCAGCAGATAGACCTCCTGATCGTCGGAAGAGGAGAGAATGCCGTGCGTGCATAGGTAGAGGATGGACAGATCGTCCTCGTCGGCGTCGGCAAAGGTGCTTTTAAGCGAAGCGCCCAGCGCCTCAATGCTGCCGATGGTTCCGTCTTCGATGGACAGGTTGCCCAGTGGGATATTGGCACTGATGAGTGCAGATCCAACCATGTGCAGGTTGCCGGAGGTAGCTGCGCCCAGATTGGCCTGAGACACAAAACTGGAGCAGGCGACAAGCAGCGCGCGTGTAGTACTTTGCGCAAGCACAGGCATGTGCAGCGCAAGCATCATCAGACATGATGTGATGAAACACACAATTCTGCGCATGTGCCGCCCTCCTTTCTTTTGTGGCATAGATGGCTCTATATGATCATAGACGGATAAACACCGGGAAAGATTTCATGCATTTTTATATTTCTTCAGTTTTTGAAGAAAAGATATCGTCATTGTATCGCTTTTTGCCGCAGCAGGCAAGGGGATCACGCATATTCCCGGAAAATGGCGGTGTCGGGTCAGTAAGGGCAGAAATATCTGTATACAGGATAGCATGCAATCATGAAGAGAAAATGAATGAAACGTAAACAAGTTGTAAAAGCGGATAGATACAAAAAAGGAGTTCCTGATCATCGGAACTCCCTTTGATTATTTTGCATGGTAAGCGGCGGAGGCCCCTCTGCCAGAGCGCTGCGCTTAAAACCGGTAAAGCGCAAGTGACCGGGGCCGCTGCCTGTATTAGTACATGCCGCCCATGTCGCCGCCCGCAGCAGCCGGAGCCGGATTCTTCTCCGGAATATCCGCCACGAGGGATTCGGTGGTCAGCACGGTCGCCGCGACAGAGGCCGCATTCTGAAGAGCAGAGCGGGTCACCTTGGTCGGGTCGATGATGCCGGCTTCAACCATGTCGACAAACTTGTCGTTGTAGGCGTCGTAGCCGAAGGAGGCCTTCTTGGTGCGCTTGATCTTCTCCACGATCACGGAGCCCTCAACGCCAGCGTTCGCGGCAATCTGACGGACCGGCTCTTCCAGCGCGCGCAGCACGATCTGCACGCCGGTCTTCGCGTCGCCGGTGAACTTGGTCAGCAGCGCCTGCACATTCGGCAGCACGGAGATCAGCGCGGTGCCGCCGCCCGGGACGATGCCCTCTTCAACGGCGGCGCGGGTCGCAGCGAGCGCGTCCTCGATGCGCAGCTTGCGCTCCTTCATCTCAATCTCGGTCGCAGCGCCGACCTGGATGACAGCCACGCCGCCGGCCAGCTTCGCCAGGCGCTCCTGCAGCTTCTCGCGGTCGTAATCGGAAGAGGTTTCGCCGATCTGAGCGCGGATGGACGCGACGCGGGCAGCGATCTCGGCCGGGTTGCCGGCGCCTTCGACGATCACGGTGTTGTCCTTGTCCACCTTGACCTGACGGGCGGAGCCCAGCATGTCGATGGTCGCAGTCTTGAGCTCGTAGCCCAGCTCCTCGGTGATGACCTGGCCGCCAGTGAGGATCGCGATGTCCTGCAGCATGGCCTTGCGGCGATCGCCGAAGCCCGGCGCCTTAACGGCGACGCAGGTGAAGGTGCCGCGCAGCTTGTTGACTACCAGAGTCGCCATGGCTTCGCCCTCGACATCCTCGGCGATGATGAGCATCTTGCGGCCGGCCTGCACAACCTGCTCAAGCAGCGGCAGAATCTCCTGGATGTTGGAGATCTTTTTGTCGGTGATCAGGATGTACGGATTGTCCAGCACAGCCTCCATCTTGTCCATATCGGTCGCCATGTAGGCGGAGACATAGCCGCGGTCGAACTGCATGCCCTCAACCAGAGAGAGGTTGGTCTGCATGGTCTTGCTCTCTTCAACGGTGATGACGCCGTCCTTGCCAACCTTCTGCATCGCTTCGGCAACCAGCTTGCCGATGGTCGCGTCCGCAGCGGAGTTGGCAGCAACGTTCTCAATGGCCTGATTGTCGGCGACCGGAACGCTCATTTCCTTGAGGCCTTCGACGGCAGCGTTCGTGGCTGCCTCGATGCCGCTGCGCAGGATCATCGGATTCGCGCCCGCAGCCAGGTTCTTGAGGCCTTCGCGGATGATGGCCTGCGCCAGCAGGGTGGCGGTGGTGGTGCCGTCGCCGGCGACGTCGTTGGTCTTGGTGGCGACTTCCTTCACCAGCTGAGCGCCCATG
>JAFQIF010000032.1 GCA_017397695.1 Clostridia bacterium | reverse complement strand
AGGTCCATCGTGTTGGCGATGCCCTTGGAGCCCTTGATCGTCAGATCCGGATTGTTGATCGGAATGATGTTGTCAAAGATGAACAGGCACAGCAGCTGATACAGACCGTTGGCAAAGTAGCCAAGGATCATGCCGCCGATCATTTCCTGACCCTTCATCTTATTGAGGATCTTACCAATGAGGAAACCGAAGACGCTCGCCATCGGAACAGTCAGCGCAGCCGCGACCAGGAAGCCGCCGAAGCCCTGAATACCCCACTCAAGCACCAGAATGCAGGCAATCTGCGCCGCCATCGCGCCGATGGTGATGGCGAAGTTGATGCCCATGCCCGCGACGATCGGGATGATCAGCGCGAGAACGATGAACGCGTTGCGGCTCAGGCGGCCGAACAGCTCATACATGACGTAGTTGGGCTTATAGCCGGAGAACGCCATACAAACCGCACAGACCACGATGAACATGATCGTAACGACGTTATTGCGTGCAAATTCACGCCAGTTTTTCTTAGCCACGAGACGCACCTCCCGACTTGGTGAGCGCATAGAGAATGATACCGTTGGAGATCAGGATTCGCAGCGTCTCGGAGATCGTGGAACCCGGAATCAGCGCGTTGGCAACCGGCATGCCCAGCGTCAGCACGCCCTGGAACAGGAACGTACCGATGATGACATTGCTGATCTTCGCGCGGGACGTGCTCGCGCCGCCCAGCAGGATCGCAGAGGCAGCCAGGAAGCCCATCTGGCGCGGCGCCTGATACAGCTGCATGAAGCCGTAGCTCTGACCGTAGACGATGATGCCCACGGCAGCCAGCATCGTAGAGAGCATGGTGCCGATGATGCGCATCTTATCGACGTTGATACCCGTCGCCGCCGCAAAGCGCGGATTCGCGCCCGCAGCGCTCATGGCGATGCCGGTCTTGGAGCGCATGAACAGCCACACCAGGAAGCAGCACAGCGCAAAGAACAGCAGCAGGCCGGTCGGAATAGTCACACCGAAGAGCTTAAAGGACATGAAGTTGTTGAGCACATGCTTGTAGGCGCTCTGCAGGCCGATCGTGGTACGCAGGCCCTTGCCAAGCGGCCACTTCATGATCGGGCTCTGGAAAGGCATCATCAGCCAGCCGATACACATGAGGGAGACGATGGAGAAGCCAACGTAGGTCGTTACGCTCATCTCGTCGCCCTTGAGGCGGTTGAGCAGCAAGCCGTAGAAATAACCCGTGACAGCAGAAATCGCAACGCCGACCAGGCAGGCAAACAGGAAGCCGCCGAAGCCGTTCATGCCCAGCTCAATGCACAGCAGGCCGCCGATCAGGCCGCCGATGATACCGATGGGCATGCCCAGGTTCAGGCTGATGCCGCACTGAATGCCCGGCAGCATGGACAGAACGAGCACGCCATTCATGCCCAGACGCACCAGCGTATTGCCCAGCTGGCTGGACAGGGACAGGTTCAGAATCAGCGCCAGCAGGCACAGCAGCACGAAGAAGGAACCGATGATCAGGCGCGGTACGCCCATCTTCTTGACCAGCGGACCGTAGAAGAAGACCACCAGCGCCAGCAGCACAAGGCCCACAGCAGAGAGCGCAAACGTACGCGCCTGGCGCAGCACCACACCGAACATGCCCGGATTGGCGCCGCTGGCCGCCTGCGCGCGGTCATACTGGCTCTCAAAAGTATCATTCGCGGCAGCCGTCACGGACGTGATGGTCGCCTTCAGGGAGGTCAGAATGTCGTCGGTCAGCGCCGGGAAGATCACCTTGATCTCCTCGGACATGGCCAGATATGTCTCATCCACCTTCGCAGCGAGCGCGTTCATCTCCTCGGTCGCCACGAAACCGGACATATCGATGGTTTCTTCCATCGCCGCTTCGCTGCCGGAGTCGTCGGTCATCTCGGCCGTATCCTCCTGCACGGTGATGGCATCCTTGTTCAGCTCGATATACTCGGCCTGCGCACGCGCCTCCTCGGCGTAGTACGCCTGCTGCGCGTCAACCATGACATTCAGCGCAGCGCCCAGCGCCGCAGTATCCACGCTGGAGAGATCGACCGCACCGATACCGAGCTCCTCGGCCTTCGCGCGCGCCTCGGTTTCCGCTTGCGCAGTCGCAGCACGAACTTCCTTCATGCCGCCGCCAGCCTCGCGGACGGCCTTGGTTGCCGCCTGCTTCTCAGCCGCCACGTACGCATCCACCGCGCCGGTGCCGGCCGTATTGAGAATCGCCTGCAGGCGCATGTCCTGCAGCACCTTCACACCGGAATCCGCATTGCGGCTGGACAGGCCATACACGCCCACAACGCCCAGCACAGCGGCCAGGATGACGATCAGCACGCAGGCGAAGATCTGCTTCTTACTCACATTCACTTTCATGCTTTACGCCTCCTTTCAGGACTGAGTGCCCGGCTTGATGCCCGACATCGCCAGACCAAAGTCCGCATCGGAGCTGTTCACCGGCAGCACGTCGACCACTTCGCCCTCAGCAACGATGGCGATGCGGTCGCAGATGGAGCGCAGCTCCATCAGCTCGGAGGAGACCATGACGACGGTCATGCCCTGCTCGCGATTGAGCTTGACCAGGGTCTCCAGCACCAGCTTCTTGGCGCCAATGTCGATGCCGCGGGTCGGCTCGGAAACGAAGATCAGCTTCGGGCCCATCGTCAGCGCGCGGGCAATGCAGACCTTCTGCTGGTTGCCGCCGGAGAGGGTGCCGGTATGCTGCACCGGACCGAAGCAGCGGATATCCAGCTCCTTGATCATATCCTTGGCGTGCTCGCGGATCTTCTTTGCATCCTTAAGCTTCGCGCCCAGCAAGGATTTGGTGAATTCACCCTTGACCTGCATGGCATTGAAGACGATATTGTCCTCGATGCTCTCATCCAGCAGCAGACCAACGCCGCGGCGATCCTCGGAAACCATGGCCATGCCGCTCGTGAGCGCAAAATGCGCATCGTTGAGCTTAACCGGCTGGCCGAAGAGCTCGACCTCGCCTTCGGCGTCATAGATGCCCATGATGCCGTTCGGGATGCCAACCTTGCCCTGGCCCGCCAGGCCGCCAATGCCGAAGATCTCGCCCTCGTGGATATCCAGAGAGACGTCCTTCACCTGCTCGCCCGGCATATCAACCGCCAGATGGCGGATCTTGAGCGCCAGCGGGGTATCCGCCGGGAACTCGCGCGGATCCGCGGTAACAAACGCGGTCTCGCCGGCGCGACCGATCATCAGCTCGGCCAGCTTGGTGACGTCGGTATCCGCCGTGCGGGTATCGCACACGAACTTGCCGTCGCGCAGGATGGTCACGCCGTCAGCCGCCTCAATCACCTCGTCCAGACGGTGGGTGATGAAGATGATGGCGATGCCCTTGGCGGCGATGGACTTCATCACCTTGAGCAGCTGAGCCGCCTCAGACTCGGTCAGAACGGCGGTCGGCTCGTCAAACACCAGCAGCTTCACACCCTTCTTGTCGATCTCTCGCGCGATTTCGACAAACTGCATGTAGCCAACCGGCAGACCGGCTACCTTCGTATATTCATCAATGGACATGCCGACGGAGTCCAGCGCCTGACGGGCGTCCTTGGACATTTCGGCCATATCCAGCGTTTCCAAATTCTTACCAAAAATACGGGAGAGGAGACTGGAATGCGCAATTTCGCGATTGAGTTTGATGTTTTCCGTAATGGTGAATCCCGGCAGCAGCATGAACTCCTGATGGACCATACCGATGCCCTTGAGCATCGCGTCGTGCGGCGATGCAATGGTCGTGGGCTGACCGTCGATCAGCACCTGACCGTCAAAACCGCCGGTCGCATGAATGACCGGCATGCCGAAAAGCACGTTCATCAGCGTGCTCTTGCCTGCGCCGTTTTCGCCCAGCAGCGCATGGATCTCGCCGGGACGGATTTTGAGGGAGACGTTAGACAGCACCGTATTCTCGCCGTAGCGCTTGGTGATGTTTTTCATCTCCAGAATGTACTCCGCGGCCAAATGTATTCCTCCTTATGAAAATCGAAAAGCGACCCGCCTCACCGATTGAGGCGGGTCAGCTCAATTTTACGCCATATTCAGGCTGCTTGCGGATTACTCAGCGTACTCGTTGAAGTCGACCGCGCCCAGCAGGATGGTGTAGTAGTTGTCGTAGGTGGTGCCGTTGGCGTCGGTGTAGTTCGCCAGGACAGCGCCCGGAGCGGCAACCTCGAACAGCTCGGCGATCTTCGCCGCGTCGTTCATGCCGACTTCGCCGTCGATGTAAGCCTTAGCATACTGGCAGGCGACGTCAATGATGGCCATGTTAACCGGAGTCGGCCAGGTGGAGTAACGGCCAACAGCGTCATACTCCTTCAGCTTCGCAGCGATCTGCTTCAGAGCGTCGGTGTCATCGCCGCCGACCTGCAGGGACTCGAGGCCCAGGGAAGCCGGGAAGGCATGATACGGAGACGGGCAGCACGGCTGCGGATAGTAGGCATTCGGCTGGGTCAGGATCGCGGTCTGCAGCGGCTCCTGCATGGAGCAGTTGGTGGAGAAGAAGGCAACCTTCTTGCCCGCGAACTCTTCCATCTTCAGCGGCACATCCTCAAGGATGAACTGCTGCGCACCAGCGGTGCCAGCGTCGCCGGTCGGGTCGGGAGCGGTGGCCTCGACATACTGGATGCCCAGGGCCTCGCAGTTGGACTCGAACAGCGCCTTACGGGCAGCGATGGTCTCCATCGCCAGGTGGCGCGGGAAGGAGTAGTGCACGAAGACTTCGACGCCCCAGTTGGCGCAGGTCTCGATGATGGTGTCGCCCTGGCCCGGCTCGTCAGAGTAGAGCACGATGTCAGCAGCAGCGGTGATAACGTTCGGATCCTCCTGCGGCACGCCGGCAACCAGCAGGATGTCGGGGCGCATTTCGCGGATCTTGTCGAAGCCGGCCTTCGCGCCCGGGACAGCCTGGCACATCACGACGGCCTTGACGTCCGGATCAGAAGCGAAAGCAACGAGCTTGGAAATGGTGGTCTCGGTCTCGGAAGCGAAGGCGTCCGGATAGGTGTCGTGGATGATGTGGTCAGCACCGTAGGTGGCGATGGCACGCTCAGCCGCGCGGACTTCTTCCTCACCCTGAGAGGTGGTGCCGGTCAGGATGGCGATCTTCCAGTTCTCCTCGGCAACAGCGCCGCAGGCCAGAGCCAGGCAGAGAACGAGGGCCAGAGCCAGACAAAGGATCTTCTTCATGGGATTCCCTCCAAATGAATTATTCCTTGAGCGTTCTCAATGCCAGAGAACGCGAAAAGGTGAAGGATGACATCTCTCCTCATGCAATATCTTTGCACTTGGGAAACGATGTGTCTGATTATAGCATTTAACGCTTTACTGCGCAAGAGGAAAATTGCAATTTTCACGATTTTGTTGTGCATTTTTTCACGGTTAGTTGAATCCAATTCACCCTCTATGCTCCGAAATGCAGTATTTTTGATTCTATCGCACGTGTGCATGTATATTTCGCCGATTTATACATTTCCGTATGCATGCAAAAAGGGGCTTCCTGTTATGCAGGAAGCCCCTTTTTGTGAAAATTTTCTCTTAAACCAGATGGCAGGCAACGAAGTGACCCGGCGCAGCCTCGCGCAGCTGCGGGGCGCTTTCGCGGCACTTGTCGCAGGCCAGCGGGCAGCGGCTGGAGAACGCGCAGCCCTTCGGCTTGTTGATCGGGCTGGGCACGTCGCCGTCGATGATCTGGCGATGCTTCTGCGCCTCCTTGGCCGGATCCGGAATCGGCACAGCGGAAAGCAGCGCCTTCGAGTACGGATGCAGCGTGTTGGCGTAGAGCTCGTCACTGCTCGCCAACTCCACCACGGAGCCCAGATACATGACCGCGATGCGGTCGGAGATGTACTTGACGATGTTCAGGTCATGCGCGATGAACAGATAGGTCAGGCCCATCTTCTCCTGCAGCTCATGGAGCAGGTTGATGACCTGCGCCTGAATGGACACGTCCAGCGCGGAGATCGGCTCGTCGCAAACAATGAATTCCGGTTCGATTGCCAGCGCGCGGGCAATGCCGATACGCTGACGCTGGCCGCCGGAGAACTCGTGCGGGAAGCGGTTGGCATGCTCGCGGTTGAGGCCGACGATATCCAGCAGCTCCGCCACGCGCTCCTGACGCTTCTTCTCGTCGTACATGCCGTGGATCTCCATGCCCTCGGCGATGATGGAGCCGACGGTCATGCGCGGGTCCAGGGAGGCGTACGGATCCTGGAAGATGATCTGCGCCTTCTTGGCAAAGGCGAAGCGCTCCTTCTTGTTGGTCAGGTCGATTTCCTTGCCGCCGTAAACCAGCTTGCCCTTGGTTGGCTTATAGATACCCATCAGGGTACGGCCGAGGGTGGACTTGCCGCAGCCGGACTCGCCGACCAGGCCGAGGGTCTCGCCGCGATGGATCTCGAGGTTCACGTCCTCCACAGCGTGCAGCATGCGGCCGCCGCTGATCTTGAAGTATTTGCACAGGTCTTTCGCCTGAACGAGAACTTCGTTCGTCATCACTTCGCCCCCCTTTCCTCAGCACTCGGGCAATCCGGATGCAGCAGCCAGCAGCTGGCAAGGTGGCCGTTGCTCAGCTCAAACTCAGGCGGCTGCTCCTCCTTGCAGATCTGCATGCAGTGACGGCAGCGCGCCGCAAAGCCGCAGCCCTT
>JAFQIF010000031.1 GCA_017397695.1 Clostridia bacterium | reverse complement strand
GAAGAGCACCAAACCGCCAACGACAAGCAACGCGAGAATCAGGAGAATCACGAGCAACGCGATCAGGCAGCCACCCTTCTTCTTCTTTTTCTTCTTGCCCTTTCCGGTATTCTTGGGCTTGCGGACGGGTTCCTCATCCTCATCATCGCCGCCCCACATCGGCTCCGCTTCCTTCTGCGGAATTTCAAACTGCGGAACCGGGGACTCCTTTTTCTCACTGACAGGCTCGAACGCCGGCAACGCTGTCACCTCGGGATTCTGACTCTCCGAAGCTGCATTTTCTGCGGTCTTCTCCGCCTGTACAAATTCTTCAAAAGCCTGCTCTTGTGCAGCAGCACGCCTGCGTCTGCGCGGAGCGGGCGTTCCATTCATCTGTTCGTCCAAATTCAGCACCTCATTTCGACAATCTCGTCCTTTCTATTATACAGGATGTTTTTCTTTTTCTCAATCCCATTTTCACGAAAAGGTGACATGTTCAGCATTTTTATCCCTCACATCGCAGCGCATCCTGCATAGACTGGCAATGACAAAAAACTTTGCCTGTGGAAGGGTGTGTAATATATGATTCAGCCTCTCTCTCCCTATGCGCTGCTTTGTGCCAGCAAGCCCACACCAACGCTTCGTCTTCCCTATGACGTGTACAGCCAGGCCCAGCAGCCGGACGCTGAGCCCGCTATACCTGCAGCACCCCGGTTTGCCCAACCCCAACAGTCTGCCGTTTATACACCGCCAGCAATCCGGAAAACGCATTATGTCACAGACATTCAAAACCGACACGGTGCAGCATCACAGCGCACCCGCCAAATGCCATGGAATCCTTAGAGAAACGTCTCATTGCATCTGCACCCACTGTCCATGCAGGTATACCACAGATGTCAGACACGGCGGCGGAGGCCAGCGTCTATCCGGGAGAATCCTGAGAGCTTCTTCAGCCTGATCGTCTTTGGGATCATCCTCCAAAGCATCAGGCAATACCGTCTTCTGTTCTTTCGCTTCTGCTTGCTCGCCTTCCTGTGCGTCCTCCTTCCGCTGCACACTGCCCGGCGCCTTCATCATCCACGCGCATCTGCGAATCCTCTCGTCCGTTGCCAGGATCACTTCTCCCTCCCTGCAGATATATCCGCCCAACAGGCTGCGGCCGCCATGCGTCCAGCTCTTTTCAGAAGAATGCGCCACTACGCTGTGCTCATATACGGCGCCATCCTCGAACAGCAGCGTCACATCCGCTGCATATGCAGCAGAAATCCTGTATCTCACTGCATCGCCAGCCTGCATCAGATAACCCATCGGCCGCCCGGAAACATCCTTAAGCACAAAGCTTTTTCCCATTTCGCTCCCTCCCGCATATACTTCCTGTGATTCTATGCAGGATTGCCGCTTGCCTTGCATGGCATTTGGCTGTATAATAAAGTGATTGATTCTCTTTGATGGAGGCCGCTTGTGCGAAATACACGATTTACTCTATTTATATTGATGCTCTCACTTCTGCTTTTCTCTGGTATCGCGTTCGCTGAACCTGCGGATACCGGTTATGATATCTGCTTTACAGATTTCATGGAATCTGCCGATGCAAGCGGAAAGCCGGAAGTGCTCTACAAAGGAAAAACCACCATTAGCCTGAATATGCGCAGCAAACCCGATCCCGACAGTGCTTCCCTGGGTCAGCTCAGCGAGCGAAAGACCGTCTATATCTGGGGTTTTGATCAGGATTGGCTATTCTGTTGGGATGATCAGGCTGGTATCTACTACATCCGCCGCCGCAACGTGGATACGATTGAGCCCATTGCCCAGGGTATTGCACCTTATGGCGTAATCGAAAACCGCTTTATCGCTACAGTGGCCTCGGACACCAGCCTGCGCGCCGAAGCCGACGCGAATGCCGAGGAGATCGTTCCCATGCCAGCAGGCACGCGTGTAAGCCTGTGGATGATCCGAGACGGATGGGCGGTAGTGCCCTACAATCGTCTGGTCGGCTATCTGTACGTCGGCGATCTGGCTCAGCTTACTCCGGTCGCGCCTGATCCTCAGACCGCCGAAGAGGATGACATTCTCTCCGCTTTTACCACCTTCTACTCGACCAAGGACAATGAGCTGAATATTGGCCGCATGGAAAACCTTCGCGTAGGCTGCAAGTACATCAGCAAGACCTATCAGCCCGGCGAAGAGTTCAACTTTAACACGACGGCAGGCCCCTACCGCAAGAGCCGCGGCTACATGCCCTCGCCCGTGCTGATCGACGGCGGCACGGTAGCCGGTTACGGCGGCGGTACCTGCCAGGTTTCCACAACACTGTACAACGCGCTGCTGCAGCTGCCTGAAGGCATCACGATCCTTTGGCGCAGACCGCACGGCCCCGGCGGCGCAAAATATGCGCCCCACGGTGTGGACGCAGCCGTCGGCGCAGATAACTTGAATCTGGAATTCCGCAACGAATACGATTTCCCCATTTATCTGGACTGCACCGTGCTCAACGGCAGCTTGTGTATCTGCGTACGCAAAGGAACGCTGTAACCCGTCACGCAAGAACGCCCGAAGCAAAAGCTTCGGGCGTTTTCGTATATCCATGATTATGCGTTATACGCTGCACGCAGCACCTGCTTGCGCGCATCAGCCTCATCGAGCATCGTCATCGCATGACGAACGCTGCTCTCGCTCTCGCAACCCGCACCGCCAACCATACGTGCAATCTCCTGCGCGCGGCCAAGACGATCCAGATGAACGACAGCCGTGTGCGTCACGCCGTCTTCGTCGCTCTTGCGCACGAGGAACTGTTCATCCGCCATGGCCGCAATCTGCGGCAGATGCGTAACGCAGATGACCTGGTGATGATCGCCGATCTGCGACATCTTCTCGCTCACCACCTGCGCCATTCGTCCGCTGATGCCGGTATCGATCTCGTCGAAAACCATGCTGCGCGGAATCCCCGGCTTCTGTGCCGAGAGGTTCTTAAGCGCCAGCATAATGCGCGAAAGCTCACCGCCGGAAGCAACTCGTGCCAACGGCTTCATTGGCTGTCCGAGATTGGCGCAGAACATCATTTCGATTCGATCCACCCCCAGCGGGCTGAAGCGATCCGCCAGACGTTCACCCTCTGCCATCGGTGCAAAGGCTATGGACAATTTTGCATTCTTCATACCCAGATCGTGCAGCTGCGCTTCAATGCTCGCCTCAAATCGCCTGGCAGCCAGCAGCCGGGCATGCGTCAGTTCTGCACTAATCTCCTGCAAGGCACGGCCAGTTATGCGGAATTCCTTTTCAAGGCGCTCCATGGCCTCGTCGGAATCCTCCAACTCATCCAGCTCAGCAGCAATTTTATCCCTATACCGGATCATATCGCGCGTTGTCGCACCGTATTTGCGGTTCAGCCTGCGCAGCAGATCCAGCCTGCTTTCCACGCGCTCGGCTTCCTGCTCGTCGTAATCCATTTCCTCGCGCAGATCGCACAGTTCTCCCACGGCATCCTCCACCTCGTAGCAGAGGCTGTCCAATCGGGCAAACACCGCTTCATAGCGGCTGTCGAGCGTCGCCACAGGAGAAAGCGCACGCACACCTTCGCGCAGCAGCTCTACAGCGGAAGAACCATCGTGCCCGCTTCCGGAATCGAGCATCTCGCATGCTTCGTCAAACGCCGCCATGATCTTCCCCGCATTTCGGTAGAAAACCTTCTGACGCTCCAGTTCATCCTCTTCGCCCTCTATCAGCCGGGCGCTTTTAAGCTCATCCAGCTGAAAGCGCAGCATATCGATGCGCTGTTCACGCTCAGACACGCTCCTGCGAAGACGGGAAAGCTTCTGCGCGCAGCTGCGCCACGCAGCATACGCCGAGCCGCAGCGCTCCAGCAGCGGACGAATTTCACCCATCGCATATTCATCCAGATAGCTGATATGATGCTTGCTGTCCAGCAGAAGCTGATGTTCATGCTGTCCGTGAATATCCAGCAGCTGCGCAGAAACCTGACGCAGCGTCTGCAGCGGCACAACCGTACCATTGATACGGCAGATATTCTTTCCGGCGCTGGTCAGTTCTCGGGAGATCGACGCGGTATCCTCATCACTCTCCAGAGAAAGCTCCTCAAGCAGCGCCTTTACCTTCTCATTATCCGCAATATCAAACACGGCTTCTACACGCGCCTTCTGCTTGCCGCTCGCAATCAGATCGCGATCCGCACGCTCTCCCAACACCAGATTAACTGCATCGACAACGATAGACTTGCCCGCGCCAGTTTCACCTGTCATTACATTCATACCGGGCGCAAAATCGATGCTCATAGCGTCAATCAGCGCCAGATTGGAAATGCTCAGCTGCAGCAGCATGATGAATCCCCCTGCTTACTTGACAATGCTGCGGAAGCGCCTGACGACAGCCTCCACCTCTTCATTGGAACGGACGATGACAAGAATGGTATTGTCACCCGCGATGGTGCCCAGCACCTCCGGCCACTTGAGGCTATCAATTGCCTCGGCAGCCACATGTGCGCTGCCAGGCAGCGTGCGAATGACGATAAGATTATTGGCGCAATTCATCTCGACAACAGAATCCGAAAGCATGCGAATGAGCCGGTCGCTCACGCCGCTCTCGTTCTTCTCCATTGTCGCATAGCGATAGCTGCCATCCTCGGCGAGCACCTTGAGCAGATGCATTTCGCGGATATCGCGGGACACGGTGGCCTGCGTAACCATCATGCCATGTGTGCGCAGCGCTTCAGCCAGTTCTTCCTGTGTCTGAATGCTCTGCGCTTCCACGATCTCACGGATCAAAGCCTGTCGTTTTGCTTTCATAGCAGCCTCCTTTGAATTCTTCGATTACAAGCTCCACTGCGAAAGCTTATCCTTCAGCAGCGAATAATAGTTTCTTTCCTTCTCAAAACGAATCAGAAGCGCATCATGCGGAGAACGGATCACACTGACCTCCTCCATATTGCGCATTTCGCATACAGCTTGTCCATCCACAGAAAGCTGGATGCCTTCTCGCATCTCCTTCATATGGATCCTGAGGCGGACACGTTCCTTGGGCGAGAGCACGATCGGCCGCGAGGTCAGCGTATGCGGACAGATGGGATTGAGCAGGAAACACTGTACGTCCGGCGCGATAATCGGGCCGCCAGCGGAGAGAGAATATGCTGTAGACCCCGTCGGGCTGGAAAGGACCAAACCATCCGCGATATAATGATCCACCAACATATCGCCTACATATGCGTCCATCGCAATCATGCGCTGGGAAAGGCCGCGCGACACAGAAACCTCGTTAGTTGCATAGGCACAGATTGGCTTGCCTCCGCAATAGCCTTCCACCTGCAGCATCATCCGCCGCTCAATTTCGTAGCGTCCCGCGCGCATCATATCCAGCGCCTGCGGCAATTCGTCCGGCTGCGTTTCCAGCAAAAAGCCCATGCGCCCAAGATTCACACCCAGAATAGGAATGTCACAATTAACATAGGAATCCAGTGCACGAAGCACCGTGCCGTCGCCGCCGAAAACAAGCATTGCATCGATCTGGCCCGGCACAGGCCTTTCAACAAAAGCAGCATCCTTTGGAAAACTGACCAGATTCTCCGTGAGCCACTGCTCATCTTCCAGAAAAAAGCAGGGCTCCAGCGCGCGCTCATGACACAGGGATACCGCCCGGCGGACAACCTCTGCCGCAGACTGCTTGCTCTTATTCAGATAAAACAATACCCGTCTGATCACGAGCAGTCCTCCTTAATCCCGCAGGCTTTCGTGAGCTGCAGAAACGACCGCATCAATCTCTTCCTGCGTCACACGATGCGTTGCCCTGGATGCAGGCAGAATATGTACGAGGAACTCGATATTGCCCTCAGGCCCTCTGATGGGCGAAAAGGACAGCGCCTGCGCCGCCCAGCCCAGATCGTTTTCGATAAAGCTAAGCACCTCGGTGATCACATCACGATGCACCTGTGCGTCGCGCACGACGCCTTTCTTGCCTACGCGGTCTCGTCCCGCCTCAAACTGAGGCTTGATAAGCGAAATAAACGCACCTTCCTCGCCCATGATCGCAGCCGCAGCCGGCAGAATCTTGGTGATGGAGATAAAAGACACATCCATGACACCCAACGTCGGATGCAGCGGAAGATCTTCGCTCTTGAGATATCGGGCATTGGTGCGCTCCATAACCGTCACGCGCGGATCATTTCTCAGCTTCCAGTCCAGCTGACCGTATCCCACATCGATGGCATACACATGAGCAGCACCATTTTTGAGCAGCACATCCGTAAAACCGCCAGTGGACGCGCCCAGATCCATGGCGACAATCCCGGTTGGATCGACGTCAAAGACCTTGAGACCCTTTTCCAGTTTCAACGCACCGCGGCTGACGTAGCCCGTACCCGTCTGACGAACGATAAGCTCGTCCGTATCCAACACAGAAACAGACGCCTTGGTCACTTTGTTTTCGCCAATATATACGACGCCGGACATTACCAGCGCCTGCGCCTTCTCGCGGCTGGCAGCCAGACCGCGCTCCACCAGCGCCACATCCACTCTTTTCTTATCAGCCATGATTTTTCTCCATCAACGCCTGTTTTACGCGCTGTGCAATATCAACCGGCATCAGGGCGCACTCCTCCAGCAGCTGATCGACCGTGCCATGCGCAATAAAGCGATTCGGCAGGCCAAGAATCGCCGTCGGCTGCGCTGCACCATGCTCCACGCAAAGACGCGCAATCTCCGAGCCGAAGCCGCCGATCATCTCGCCTTCCTCAACGGTAACAATCTTCGCCTCCGACGCAAAGAGCGCACTCAGGCAATCCATATCCATGGGTCTGAGGCTCCAACAATCGACTACGCCCACGTGGATTCCATCCTTCTCAAGCAATACAGCAGCCTCCATCGCGTGCTTCACCATTCTGCCATAGGCCAGAATCGTGCAGTCTCCGCCATTGCGCAGCGTCTGCCATTTGCCTGCCGCCAGCGGCTCTCCAGCAATATCCTGTGCGTATGGCTCAATGCCGTCTTTGGGATACTGGATGACGCAAGGCCCTTCCACGCCAAGCGAAACGCGCATGCTGTCCGCAATCGCCTTCGTATCACGCGGTGCCAGCAGCGTCAGGTTTGGAATGCTTAGGAGCATCGGCACACTGAGAACACCATGATGCGTCTTTCCGTCATCGCCTACCAGTGCAACATGATCAGACAAGATGGTCACCGGCAGATTCTGCAGGCAGACATCATGCACAATCTGATCGTAAGCGCGCTGCAGGAACGTAGAATACACAGCAAAATACGGCTTGACGCCCGCGCGGGCAAGGCCTGCCGCCATGCTGACCGCATGCTGCTCGGCAATACCCACATCAAAGAATCGATCCGGATACTGCTGCGCAAATCCGGAAAGGCCCGTGCCTCCTGCCATCGCCGCGGTGATAGCCACCACACGGTCGTCCAGCGCCGCAATTTCACACAGTGCCCTGCCGGCCACCTGCGCCGCGCTCTCCTTGGAAGACTTGCTGCGCTTGAGGCCGTTTTCCACGCGGAACGGAGCCACACCGTGAAATTTTTCTGGCTGGCGCTCGGCCAGTTCATAACCATTGCCCTTCCGGGTGATGACATGAATGAGCAGCGGCGTATCGCTGATCTGCTTGGCCTCCTCAAACACGCGGGTCATCTCTTCGATATTATGCCCATCGAACGGGCCCAGATAACGGAAGCCCAGCGCCTCAAACATTTCTCCTTCCGTCACAACGGATTTAATCATGTCCTTGGCTTTTTCGATCAGATTGGCGATCGGTTTACCCAGCAGCGGAATGCTCTGCAGGCGATGTTTGATATGCTTCTTGCCGCCGTACCAGGATGCGCTGGCGCGAAGATGCTTGAAATACTCCGAAAGCGCACCAACATTGCGCGAAATGGACATTTCATTGTCATTAAGCACGACAATCAGGCGAGTCTTACCGTCTCCGGCATCGTTCATCGCCTCATAGCACATGCCGCCGGTCAGCGCTCCATCGCCCACAACCGCAACGACATGATGAGCCTCATGTCTGAGATCGCGCGCGCGCGCAAGGCCGAGCGCCATAGAAATCGCCGTAGAAGAATGACCCGTATCAAAGAGATCGTGCTCACTCTCTGCATGACATGGAAAACCGCTCATGCCCCTATACGACCGG
>JAFQIF010000030.1 GCA_017397695.1 Clostridia bacterium | reverse complement strand
TTTGAGCCTCTCAGCAATCTCTTGCTGAGTCATTCCTTGAAAGTAATGAAGCAGCACAACTTGCCTATACTTCGCTGGCAACTCTTTTACCAAGAACGTTATCATTGGCTCTTTCGCATCGATCGACAACATCTTTGGCGGAATGGTTTCGTCAGGCCGGCTTCGATCCACATACTGAAACCATCCCGTTCGCAGATAGTCTTTGCATGTGTTGATCGCAATTCGCATCAGCCATGCCCTTTCATTCACAATGCTGTTTTCTTTTCGCTTGCCTAAATATCTCCACGCTTTGATGAGTGTATCCTGCACAGCATCTTCCGCCTGTGCACGATCAGGAAGCATATATAAGCAAGTTTGGAGGAGAGCCTCTGAATATGTCTCAAGCCAGTGGTTCAATCTGACCTCTCGGTTCAAATACACCGCTTTCGTATTCTCCATATCTACCTCCTACTCTATGATATAGAGTATCGTTCTTCTACCTACTTATCCGTCGACCCATCCTTTCGGACGGCTGATGTCACCTCCTGTCTGTAAATACCCTTCACAGAGCATTATCTATACGAAATGATAGCACGTCACAATATTCAGCGTACATATCACGAAATGGTTTAGACATGCACAATTTGATACAATTCAGCACAATAAAGCGCCACTGAAGTCCGAGTCTATCTCTTCTACTTCGCGCCTTTCGCTCGTTACTTATTTATCACAACCATCATATTTTCTTCACATGCACTAAATTATCCCTTTCATGCACAAACCTGTTTAGATGCCTTTTTTCTATTGTATTATTTGGATTTTGAGATATAATGGCATTGCAAGGAGGGAAACAAGCAAACAGATCGCAAAAAGAAGCGAGGCAATTAGGCGTCAATTAAATAACGCTTCTCCAATAGGCAGTCAAACTTCTAACAAAGTTTTTCCCCAAAGAAATCGCCTTATCAGGCATCACAAAATGCGCTTCCCAATTCCACCACAGGAGGTAATCCAACATGTCCAGAACGCTCAACCGTCACATCTATGAAGTCATCATGATTCTGACTGAACTGTTCATCGCAGTCCTGCTCATGCTGCAGCTGCCGGATGTGGTTGAAATCATTACCGTCTGCGTCGGAATTCTCTCCATGATCTACGGCCTGCACTGCATCAGGAAGTACTACCGCGCGACGCCCACGCACCTCAGATATGAGCCCGAACTTCGCAGAGGCGTCACGCTTCTCATCATCGGATTCATCATCGCAACGATGCGGTACTGGTTCTCTGTAACGTATACCACGCCTTCCGTTGCTTTCGGTCTGACGATGCTGATGGTTTCCCTCTTCAAGGTAGCTGTCGTCTTCGATGCTAGAAGCACCGATACGCCTTACCTGCTCTTTCCTGTACTCAGCACCGCGCTGACCTTCGCGCTCAGTCTGATCGCGTTGTTCAGCCCCCTGGCCTTCGCCTTTGATCTCTGGCTCTTCGACAGCGCTATGATGACTCTGATCCTTGGCATCGACATCTACGAAGTCTATTCCAGCGAAGCCAAGAAACGCGAGCCCTGGTCCATGCAGGTGCGCTGCTGGATGTAACCCATCGTCAAACAACCCGCGTCAAAGCGTCGGTCATATTTACATAGAGCACAACCTCCTCAAGTGTTTTTTTCAAATCCGCTGGCGCTTTGACGCGGTTCACATACATCTCATTCAAATCAGAAAGGAATGATCTTCATGCTTAAGATCCTGCTGATCCCCAATACCGACAGATTTCTCGAGAAGGTGAATAGCTGCAGCGGCGACGTTGTTCTCCACCTTCCGGATCAGAGCACCTGCAGCCTGAAAAATGATCGAATTGCAGCTCAGATGCTCCGCATGATGGACGTGAACAAGAACGGTCTGACCCTTTCTCTCACCAATCCGAGCGATTATTCCATCATGCTCAACTACATGGTCAATGCCGCTTGACCTTCCCCTTTCGCTGTATCCGGCCTAGTGCCTTGATATAGATATTCCCCTTCTTATTTAAGCAAAGGATACACCATCGAACTCACCGACTGCCGCTCCGGCAGACAAACTCGAACCTTCCTTGAGCTTCGTCCCTCAGGGATAAAACTGAGCCGAGTACCCGGTGGTGTATTTTTTGCGCCTATAACGCTCTCAAAAAGAGCGTTTACAGATAAAAATGACTTTTCAGGAGGTCGCTATGGAAACCAAAGTTTACGAAATCATCGATAGCGTCGAAAAGCTCGAACAGGCCATTGTCCGCACGAGAGCGGCACAGAGCATCTTCAGCACCTACACGCAGGAACAGGTCGACAAGATCTTCCGCGCTGCTGCTCTGGCCGCCAACAAGGCCAGGATTCCGCTGGCAAAGCTGGCTGTGGAAGAAACCGGCATGGGCATCGTCGAAGACAAGGTCATCAAGAACAACTACGCCGCCGAATACATCTACAACGCGTATAAGGATACCAAGACTTGTGGTGTCGTCGAAGAAGACAAGGCCTTTGGCATCAAGAAGATTGCCGAGCCGATCGGCGTCGTCGCAGCGGTCATCCCGACAACCAACCCGACTTCCACCGCCATTTTCAAGTGCCTCATCGCACTGAAGACCCGCAATGCGATCATCATCTCTCCGCATCCGCGTGCCAAGAATGCCACGATCGCTGCTGCCAAGCTTGTGCTTGAAGCCGCCGTGGAAGCCGGCGCTCCGGAAGGCATCATCGACTGGATCGACGTGCCGAGCCTTGAGCTGACCAACACCGTCATGAAGGAAGCCGATATCATCCTGGCTACCGGCGGCCCCGGCATGGTGCGCGCCGCTTACTCCAGCGGCAAGCCCGCCCTCGGCGTCGGTGCCGGCAATACCCCGGCCATCATCGATGACAGCGCGGATATCCTGCTTGCCGTCAGCTCCATCATCCATTCCAAGACCTTTGATAACGGCATGATCTGCGCTTCCGAGCAGTCCGTGATCGTCATGGAAAGTGTGTACGATGCGGTGAAGGAAGAATTTGCTGCCCGCGGCTGCTATTTCCTCAATCCCGAGGAGACCAACAAGGTCCGCAAGACCATCATCATCAACGGCGGTCTGAACGCCAAGATCGTTGGCCAGAAGGCCTCCAAGATTGCTGAGCTCGCCGGTGTTCAGGTGCCCGCTGGCACGAAGATCCTCATCGGTGAGGTTGACAGCGTTGAACTGTCCGAAGAGTTTGCGCACGAGAAGCTCTCCCCCGTTCTGGCCATGTACAAGGCCACTTCCTTCGAGGATGCGCTCGACAAAGCTGCTCAGCTCGTTGCCGACGGCGGCTATGGCCATACCTCTTCCATCTATCTGAACGAAACGACCCAGCAGGAAAAGCTGTCCGCTTTCGCTGCGAGAATGAAGACCTGCCGTGTTCTGGTGAACACCCCGTCTTCCCATGGCGGCATCGGCGATCTGTACAACTTCAAGCTTGCTCCGTCTCTGACCCTGGGCTGCGGCTCCTGGGGCGGCAACTCCGTGTCTGAGAACGTCGGCGTCAAGCATCTGCTCAACATCAAGACTGTGGCTGAAAGAAGGGAGAACATGCTCTGGTTCCGTACCCCCGAGAAGGTTTACATCAAGAAGGGCTGCCTCCCCGTCGCGCTGGACGAGCTCAAGAATGTCATGGGCAAGAAGAAGGCATTCATCGTCACCGACTCCTTCCTCTATGAAAACGGCTACACCAAACCAATCACCGATAAGCTCGACGAGATGGGCATCAGCCATGCGAGCTTCTGGTCCGTCGAGCCCGATCCGACGCTGGCCTGCGCAAAGGCCGGCGCTGAGCAGATGTCCGCTTTCAAGCCGGATGTGATCATCGCGCTGGGCGGCGGCTCTGCGATGGACGCCGCGAAGATCATGTGGGTTCTCTACGAGCATCCGGAAGTTGACTTCATGGATATGGCGATGCGCTTCATCGATATCCGCAAGCGCGTTTACACCTTCCCGAAGATGGGCGAAAAGGCCTACTTCATCGCGATCCCGACCTCTGCCGGCACTGGCTCTGAGGTAACGCCGTTTGCCGTCATCACCGATGAAAAGAGCGGCGTCAAGTATCCGCTGGCTGATTACCAGCTCCTGCCGAACATGGCGATCATCGACACCGACTTCCATATGTCTGCCCCCAAGGGCCTGACCGCTGCTTCCGGTGTTGACGCTGTGACCCATGCGCTCGAAGCTTACGCTTCCGTGATGGCGACGGATTACACCGATTCCCTCGCTCTGGGCGCGCTCAAGACCGTCTTTGAATACCTGCCGCGCGCTTATGAGAATGGCCGCACGGACGTTGAAGCCCGCGAGAAGATGGCCAATGCCGCCACGATGGCCGGTATGGCGTTTGCCAATGCTTTCCTGGGCGTCTGCCACTCCATGGCGCACAAGCTTGGCGCTTTCCATCACCTGCCGCACGGCGTGGCCAACGCGCTGATGATCGACGAGGTTCTGCGCTTCAACGCTGCTGAAGCTCCGGTCAAGATGGGCACCTTCTCTCAGTACGATCATCCGCACACCCTCGCTCGCTATGCGCAGGTCGCCGATCATCTCGGCGTCAAGGGCGAAAGCAACGAAGAAAAGCTGGAAGGCCTGATTGCCCTCATCGATGAGCTCAAGGCCAAGGTCGGTATGAAGAAGACGATTGCCGAGTACGGCATCGATGAAAACGTGTTCCTCGCCTCCCTGGATGAGATGGTCGAGCAGGCGTTCGACGATCAGTGCACCGGCGCTAACCCGCGCTATCCGCTCATGAGCGAAATCAAGCAGATGTACCTGAATGCCTACTATGGCAAGACGTTCGTGGAAATCGATATGCCGGATGATACTCAGCTCGATGGCGGCGTGAAGACCGACAGCGTGAAGGACGCCTACCGCAAGGCGTAAAGAAGGAGGATTAACAGATGAATCTTGACAGAGTAATTGCTGTACGTAACACCAAGACCATCTACCGCGATGGCGACAAGTGCATCAAGGTGTTCTCCGCAGACTATTCCAAGGCCGACGTGCTCAACGAGGCGCTCAATCAGGCGCGAATCGAGGAAACCGGCCTGAACATCCCTCGTGTTCTGGAAGTTACCGTCATCGACGGCAAGTGGGCGATTGTTTCCGAATACATCAAGGGCAAAACCCTCGCTCAGCTGATGGCTGAGGATCCGGACAAGATGGACGAGTATCTGGAGTTCTTCGTCGATCTGCAGCTGAAGATGCATAGCTGCACTGCCCCGCTGCTCAACAAGCTCAAGGACAAGATGGCTCGCAAGATCAGCCAGAGCGATCTGGACGCTACGACCCGCTTTGATCTACATCACCGTCTTGAGGGCATGCCCAAGCACAACAAGGTTTGCCACGGCGATTTCAACCCGTCCAACATCATCATCACGGAAGACGGCACGCCGTACATCCTCGACTGGTCTCACGCCACGCAGGGCAATGCCTCTGCCGACGCCGCGAGAACCTATCTGCTCTTCTGGCTCTCCGGCGACATCACCAGCGCCGCCCGCTACCTTGAACTCTTCTGCAAGAAGAGCAACACCGACATGCGCTACGTTCAGAAGTGGATGCCGATCGTTGCCGCCTCCCAGTCCGTCAAGGGCAATGCCAAGGAACGCGAATTCCTGCTGTCCTGGGTGAACGTCGTTGACTATCAGTAAGGAGAGAGTCTTATGAAGATCATGAAGATTACCGTTTGTATCGGAAGCTCCTGCCACATCAAGGGCTCCCGCCAGGTTGTCGAAGAACTCCAGCGCCTGATCGCCGAGCATAGCCTCGGCGACAGCGTGGAGCTGGGCGGCACGTTCTGCCTGGGCGAGTGCCAGAAGGGCGTGTGCGTGATGGTGGATGACAAGTTCTTCTCCGTCACCCCGGACACCGTCGGCGCGTTCTTCCGGGAGAACGTTCTGGCGAAGCTGTAAGCCTATGATTATCCAGATCTGTGTAGGCAGTTCCTGCCATCTCAAAGGTTCGCCAGAGATCGTACGGCGCATGCAGGAAGCCGTAGAAAAGTACCATCTTGAAAATGAAGTTACGCTCACCGGAAGCTTCTGCCTTGGAAAATGCAATCCCATCGGCGTTACCGTTCAGGTGGACGATGAAATCTATACCGGTATTACGACCGTGAATTTCAGTGAATTCTTCAAGGCACATGTTCTGGACGTCCTGCATCCCAATACAGTCGCTTCGCCAATCGCATATGTCCCCCTTTCCCCCTCGTCATACAGCTGCGCCTCCAGAGCATCGTGATCCTGAAGCTGATCAAGGGCGGCTGATCCAAAGGAGAATGCCTCATGCTTAAGTTTGATACCAAAGTACAGTACCTCAAATACAGGGTACTTCGTGAAGTCGCCCGCCTCGCATGGGAAGACAAGCTGCTGGAGAACGTGGTCAAGATTCCCAAGATGATCGTTCCAGGCAAGGAACCGACGATGCGCTGCTGCGTATACAAAGAGCGCGCCATCCTTGCCGAGCGCGTCAACATCGCCATGGGCGGCGATCCGAGCAATCCCAACGAGATTGAAGTCATCGACATCGCCTGTGACGAGTGCCCGGCTGCAGGATACGAAGTGACCAGTTCCTGCCGCGGCTGCCTTGCTCATCGCTGCAAGAACGCCTGCCCTCGCGGCGCAATCTACTTCGATCACAACCACGAAGCGCACATCGATAAGAGCAAGTGCGTGGAATGCGGTCAGTGCGCCAAGGCCTGCCAGTATTCCGCCATCGTGAACCGCAAGCGTCCCTGCCAGGTCGCCTGCAAGCCGAAGGCCATCTCCATCACCGAAGAAGGCGCAGCGGCGATTGACAACGAGAAATGCATTCAGTGCGGTGCCTGCGTGTACCAATGCCCGTTCGGCGCGATCATGGATAAGTCGTATATCCTCAACGCGATCGATCTGCTCATGAGGAGCGAACACAACAGCAAGTACAAGGTCTACGCTCTGGTTGCCCCTTCCATTTCCAGTCAGTTTACTTCTGTAAAGCTCGGTCAGGTCATTTCCGCGTTGAAGAAGCTCGGTTTCCACGCTGTGATCGAAGCTGCTCTCGGCGCTGATATGGTTGCGCTTGAAGAAACGCGCGAACTGGCGGAAAAGGGCTTCCTGACCAGCTCCTGCTGCCCCGGCTTTGTGAAGTACATCAAGACGCAGTTCCCTGCCCTTGTCCCCTACATCTCCCACAATCCTTCCCCGATGGCCATGCTGGCCAAGTACATCAAGGAAACGACGCCGGGCTCCAAGGTCGTTTTCATCGGTCCGTGCACCGCGAAGAAGGCCGAAGCACATCTCGAATCTGTGAAGCCCTACGTGGACTGCGTGCTGACTTTTGAAGAGCTTCAGGCACTCATCGACAGCCGCGAGATCGACATGACTGCACTGGGAGAGGACGTGCTGGACAACGCTTCCTACTTTGGCAGAATCTTTGCCCGCAGCGGCGGTCTGTCCGACGCCGTTACGCAGGCTGTCAAGGAACTGGGCCTCGATTTCAGCGTCAAGTCCGCAGTTTGCAGCGGCATTGAAGAATGCCGTATGGCGCTGCTGAAGAAGAGCAAGAACGTGCTCAAGGAAAACTTCATCGAAGGCATGGCCTGTGTCGGCGGCTGCATCGGCGGTGCCGGCTGCATCACCCATGAAGCAAAGGACAAGGCTGAGGTCGACAAGTACGGCCGCGAAGCGCTCGAAAAAACGATCACTGACGCCGTGTCCATCCTGAAGTAATCAGCAGGAACTGCTCATCAATCGGAGAATACTTACTGAGCCAGAAACCAACGTTCACAGCGACTGGTTTCTGGCTCATCTTCAATCATACGAAATCTTGCAAGAGGATACATCATGAAGCATTCAGATCATGAAAAGGCTCGCGTACAGGACATGACCACGGGAAACCCGATTAAGCTCATCCTCGCCTTTTCAATTCCCCTTTTGATTGGCAATATCTTTCAGCAGGTTTACAGCATGGTGGATACCATGGTCGTCGGGCATACGCTGGGCGATCAGGCCATCGCAGCGATCGGCGCGACTACTACGCTTTATCAGCTGATCATCAACTTTGCCTGGGGCCTCAACAACGGATATGCCATTGTGGTCACTCACCGTTTTGGTGCGCACGATCTGCGTTCGATGCGGCAGGCTATTGCCGGCATGATGATGCTGGATGCAGGTATGACGGCGATTCTCACCGTGCTTTCGCTCGTCTTCCTCCAGCCTCTGCTCACCTTCATGAATACACCGGCAGCAATCTTTCAGGATGCCTATCAGTACATCGCCATCATCTACGCAGGCATGGCGGCAACCATCGGCTATAACATGCTTGCTGGCATCCTGCGCGCCATGGGCAACAGCCGTTCTCCGCTCTACTTCCTCATCATTTCCAGCGTGCTGAACATTGTTCTTGATATTCTGCTTGTTGCCGTCGCCGGTATGGGCGTTGCCGGCGCAGCCATCGCCACCGTCATCGCGCAGTTGATCTCCGCTCTGCTGTGCGCAGCATACATGCTTTCAAAATACAGGAAGTATCTGCCGTCTCGCGAAGACTTTCGCGTTCCCGGCAAACTGCTGCGTGAACTGCTGATCACAGGCTTCTCTATGGCCATGATGATCACCGTCATTGATGCCGGTTCCGTGATTTACCAGCGCTCAAACAACGTCTTAGGCGAAGTATTCATCGCAGCGCATGCAGCCGGACGCAGAATCGTCAGCGTGTTCATGCAGCCGCTCGGTTCAATCTCTACTGCCTGCTCAACGTTCGTCGGGCAGAACTGGGGCGCTGGCAAGAAAGAGCGAATCCGCCACGCCATTCGAAAAGTCTGCCTGCTTGAGCTCAGCTTGGCTCTGGGCACTTTCATCATGCTTTTCTTCCTTGGATCGTCGCTCGTTCAGTTCGTAACCGGCTCTTCTGATCCCGAGATCATCCGCAATGCCGTTCTCAGCATTCGCCTTCATACCGTCTTCTTCCCTGCGCTCGGCCTCGTTTTCTGCCTGCGTACCTCCATGCAGGCTATGGGCGAAAACAAGGTCCCCATTCTGGCAAGCTGCATCGAGCTTTCCATGAAGATTCTGGCGGCGGTATGGATGATTCCAACGTTTGGTTTTCTGGGCACTTGCAGCACAGAACCCATTACATGGGCTATCATGGC
>JAFQIF010000029.1 GCA_017397695.1 Clostridia bacterium | reverse complement strand
TCCCGTGGTGTTCCCCGGCGGCGTGGGCGTTGTGCCGTGGATGGTGCCCGGCGGCGCTGACATCGCCCTGGCCACCTGCAAGAAGATGGAGGAGTTCGACGCGGCGGTCTGGGCCCATCACGGCCTGTTCGCCTCCGGCCCCGATTTCGACATCACCTTCGGCCTGATGCACACGATCGAAAAGGCCGCCGAGATCTGGGTGCTTCAGAAGTCCACCGGCCTGCCCGAACTGCAGACCATCCAGGACGACGAGCTCCGCGCCATCGCCCGCGACTTCAAGGTCAACCTGCGTGAGGACTTCCTCGATTAAGCTACAATAATTACATGAGGAGAGAGCAACAATGAGCGATTACAAGAAGCTGCACATGGGTCAGGCTAAGTGCGGTCTTGATCTTGGTGACGGAAGCGAACGCGCCGAATATGTCTGTCAGGACTACATCCTGCACAAGCTGGGCAGACCCCACCGCTGCGTGAACATCATGTACACCCTTTATCCCAAGGACGAGCAGTGGCCCCAGCGCATTAGCGAAGCCTGCAAGGACATGGAGATCAACTACCAGTGGGATTATCCCTATGACGACTATTTCCCCTATGGCGCGAACGGCCAACCCTTCGAGCAGATGCGTGACATCCGCCGCCACGGACAGGATGTGCTGCTGACGCTGACGGTGGACTGCTCGCTGGATGACGAGTATCTGCGTCAGGTGGCGCGTCAGCTCAAGCCTTTTGGTCGTATGCGTATCCGCATCAACCATGAGTGCGCGGGCGACTGGTTCACCCACAACCGCCGCTTCTCCTATGAGGAGGTTGGCGCGTTCTTCGTCCGCTTCCACAACATCATCAAGGAGGAAGCACCCAATGTCAGCACGATTTTTTGCGCTGGCTTCCTGAAGGATGACGGCTCGGAGATCGAGTTCCAGGATGCCTTCCTTGACGCCTACAAGACGGCGGATATCTGGTCGGCGGACTGTTATCTCGCGCTGCATTTTGGCTGGCCTTACGACATCGCCGAGAAGGATAGCGGCAGGTTTAATCATTCCAGCGTCGAATACTATTATCACCGTTTCCGTAAAACTGCTGAGCGTCTGACGCAGCTGTGCGGCAAAAAGCCCATGTCCACCGCCGAGTTTAACACCGACGGCGATGTGACCGGCGCGTTCCGCCAGGGCGAATCTATCAAGCGCTTCGCCCGGATTTTCCGCGACAATCAGGCGGAATGGTTCAAGGGCATTTCCATGTACCAGTTCCGTGATCGCGGCAGGCTGGGTCTGGAAATGGAGGATCCCAACAACCCCGCCATCGGCATCGAGCAGCCTGTGATGGAGGACTACAAGGAAGTGCTGTTCGATCCCTACTTCATGCCGGAGATGACCACTGGCGCAAAAGCCGCGTTCCCGGCTACCCTGCGCTGGGGCGGCTCGGAGGATGCGGACGGCATTGAGATCCCCATGACCTTCGAGGGCACACCAGAATTCTGCGAGATCACGGTGGATGATCCCATCAGCCTGATGATCGAGCTGAACGGCAAGTGGTTCTACAAAGCCCCCGGCGTGAAGACGATCGACCTGATGCCCGCGTTCTACAAGAACCGTCTGGATGGAAAGACGACGCTGCCTGTGCGCATTTTTGCCACGCCTGTCGACGGCGAAAACCACGATGACGGTCATTCTGACTGGCAGTTCAACTACTATGCAGAAATGAAAAAGGCACCCGAATTCCGAATCCGATACGAAACACCTGCGCAGGTAGGCTGATACAGCAGCCTCCGCGTGAGGGAGGAATGCTTATGAAGATTATCAAACTTTTGACCGAATATCAGGAGAACCCCATCGGCCTGGATGAAGCTGCCCCGGCGTTTTCGTGGCAGCTCACTTCCGACCGGCAGAATGTGAAGCAGCGTGCTTACCAGCTCCGGGTGCGGAAGGAACGCGATCAGTCCGAGGTCTGGAACACGGGGCGCGTTGCTACGCCCCGGGCTGCCAACATCGTTTATGAGGGTGCGCCGCTGGAACCCTGCGAGCGCTATGCTGTTTCCCTGCGCGTCTGGGACGAGGCCGGCTATACAGCGGAGGCAGAGGGCTTCTTTGAGACCGGCCTGATGAACCCTTCCATTGATGCATGGGAGGGGGCGGAATGGATCGCTGCGCCGCGTTACAGCGTCATGTCACGGACACGGGGCGTATTCCGCATTGAGGCGACCTTCCGGTTAGCTGATGGCGCAGACCGCGCAGGCATCGTCTTCGGTGCGAATGACTACCGTTTGCTGGATGAATCCCTCAACGAGTACGGCCTTGCCGGAGAAAACTACATCCGCTATGAGGTCAATGCGGAAAAGCAGACGCTGGACATCTACCGGGTCGGCTATGCGCCGGAGGACAGGGCGGATGTGCCCTTCGCCAGCGTCGCACTGCCGGAGGGTCTGCTTGCTGCGGACGACGGCCAGTTCCATACCCTGAACGTGCTGGTTTCCGGCAACCAGGCACAGGCATATCTGGACGGCACAGCGGTGGACGTGCCAGCCGGCCTGTGCGAGCTGTCCGGCAGATTCCTCAACCCGCGCGGCGGCAACGATGTGCTGACCTATCCGCGTCTGAATGAGATCGGCTTCTTCGCGGGTGAAAAGGGAAAGGTGCTGTTCCGGAACTTGACCGTCGCCAATGTGCGTGCACCGGGGGTGGTGTTCATCAACGAATGTCCGGCGAACACCGCGATCTTCGGTACGCTGCCGGTGGCGGACGGCTGCTTCGTCGTGCAGAACCGGCAGATAACCGCTGACCCGTCAAACACCTCCATCCCCATGCTGCGGCGGGCCTGCACCGTCCGCGAGGGGTTGACCCGTGCCCGCCTGTACATTACCGCTCGCGGCATCTATGAGGCGGCTGTCAACGGGCAGGTCATCACAAACAGCCTGCTGGCTCCCGGCCTGACCCAGTATGACAAGCGCCTGCAATACCAGACCTACGACGTGACACAGCTGCTCACCCCCGGCGAAAATGCCCTGGGCGCGACGCTGTCCTCCGGCTGGTGGAGCGACGCGCAGACCTACACCGTCGCCAACTACAACTACTTCGGCGACAAGGAAGCCCTGCTGTGCAAGCTGGTCATGGAGTACGCGGATGGCAGCCGCGAGGTGATCGTCTCCGAAACGGATGGCTGGCGTTACTGCGGCGACGGCCCGTGGCAGTACGCGGGCTTCTTCATGGGCGAGCAGTATGACGCGCGGCAAAGCGCGCTGACGACGGCTCATGCGCTGCCGGGATTCGATGACTCCGCATGGGAGCATCCCGTGGTGTACAAGCCCACGCCGATTCCGGCGTTCAATCCCGGCTTCGGGCGCGAATGGCCTGCGGTCAACGAGACGGAGCCGCTGCTCATCGGCGGCTATGACGCGCCGGTGCACATCGTGGAAACGCGTCAGGCTCAGCAGCATATTCGTCAAAGCGACCGTGTCCACATCTACGATTTCGGTCAGGAGATGGCGGGCGTGCCGGAGATCACCTTCCACGAGAAGGCGGGAACCCGGATTTACATCCGATACGGCGAGATGCTCTATCCCGATTTGCCGCGCTACGGGCGCAACATCGGCAGGCTGATGCAGGAAAACTACCGCGACGCGGAAAGCACGGATGTGTACATCTGCTGCGGCGACCCGGCTGGTGAGACCTACCGCCCGCGCTTCACCTTCCACGGCTTCCGCTATGTGGAACTGAACGGCGTGACCCGTGCGCCTCAGCTGCACGAGGTCAGGGCACACCAGTACTCCTCCATCACCGAATTCGATGGCAGCTTCCACAGCTCCGACGAGGTGCTCAACCGCTTTGTGGAGAACGTGAAGTGGTCGCAGCGGTGCAACTTCATCAACATTCCTACCGACTGTCCCCAGCGCAACGAACGCATGGGCTGGGTCGGCGACACCCATGTGTTCTGCAACACAGCGCTTCACAACAGCAATTTGAAGCTGTTCTACGAGCGCAACCTGCAGGCCATGGCCGACCTGCAGAACGAAGAAGGCCGCTATCCGGAGATCGCTCCGGTGGGTGCAGGCTTCGGCGGCGTGACCTATGAATGCGCGACGATCTTCATGGCTTGGGAGCTGTACCAGCAATACGGCGATCTCCGCGTTCTGACCCGCTTCTACCCCGGCATGAAACGTTACATGGACTACATGACGGGCATGGGCATGCCGGGATTTGGCCGCGCAGACCGCATCGGGCCGCTGGCGGACTGGCTGGCCTTTGACGAGACGGATTCCTGGCTGATGTGGAATGCGTTCTACTACCGCGAGGCTGCACTGATTGAAAAGATCGCTGGTTTGCTCGGAAAGGCGGAGGATCAGGCGAGGTTCGCTGAACTGAAGGCAGACATCCGCCGCTTCTGGAACCACGTTTTTGTTGAGTCTGAAACAGGCCGCACATTGACTTCCTTTGGTAAACTGTGCGACACGCAATGCTCCTATGCCCTTGCGCTGGCATACGGTATCGCAGATAACCCCGTGCGCATGAGTGCTCATCTGGCGCGCAAAGTCAAGGAGAATGGCTATTGCGTCAGCACGGGCTTCTTTGGTACGGGCCTGCTGAACAAGGCGCTCAGCCAGAACGGCTACCGGGACGAGGCGTGGCGGATGCTGCTCCAGCGGAAGTTCCCTTCGTGGCTGTACCCGGTGACGCAGGGCGCGACGACCATCTGGGAGCATTGGGACTCCTACACCGAGGAGAACGGCTTTGGCGACTACAACGCCATGAACTCCTTCAATCACTATTCGCTGGGCAGCGTGCTGTCGTGGATGTACGACGAGATCCTCGGAGTACAACGGCAGGAGCGGTATCCGGGCTTCAGCCATTTCATGCTCAAGCCGGACGTGCGCATGCTGGACTATGCCAGCGGCAGTGTCGCCAGCCCGGCAGGCAAGATCGAGAGCGGCTGGAAGCGCGAAAACGGCTGCATCCATTACACCTGCACCATTCCGGCGAATACCTCTGCCACGCTAATGCTGCCCGATGGTTCAAAGCGCGAGCTGGTTTCGGGGCATTATGAGTTTACTGTATCAGAGGGGATTCAAAAATGAAAAGGATGCTGATGATTCTTCTGGCGCTGCTGTGCATGACGGCGGCAGCTGCGGCTGAGTCAGATAAGACCATTCTGTTTTCCGGCAGCGCCACGATGCCCTTCACCACATGGGACAAATGGGATAAAGCGGTCGGATTTGGCAACAACGAATTCGACATCGGCGCGTTCAACAAACCCTTCACCGTCACAGTAAACTACGAGAGCGACGGCGAGCCTGTACTGGTGTTCTTCTCCTGGACGGGCGGTCCGGGCTGGGCGCAGATGACTCCTGACTACACAGAAAACGGTACAGCCTACTACTCCTACGAAACCATCTGTGCCCATTATGGCAGCGATTTCTCCCGGCTCAACGGTATCAACATCATGCCGGGGGGCGCTGACCTGACGGTTACGGAGGTGGCGTTCTGTTATGAATCCGCTGAACAGGCGGACAGCGATAAGAACGAGATGACGCAGGTGGTCTACACCGGCCCTGCGGGAGAAATCGCAAGAGACATCTCCGCCGGCTGGAATCTGGGCAATACGCTGGATTCCTGTGGTGACTGGATCGACCAGCACACGGACGGAATGCCCCGCAGCTATGAGACCGCATGGGGCAATCCGGAAGTAACTCAGCAGTTGATTAACGAGATCAGGGCGGCTGGCTTCAATGCGGTGCGTATCCCAGTGACCTGGAAGCAGCACATCGACGACGAAAATGGCTGGCAGATCGACGAGAACTGGATGGCCCGCGTGCAGCAGGTGGTCGATTATGTCATCGACAATGATATGTACTGCATCATCAACCTACACCACGATGTGGGCGGCGACAGCTGGCTGAAGGCCAGTGAGGCTAACATCGCGGAGAATAGCGAGAAATTTTGCGCTGTGTGGACGCAGATTGCAAACCATTTTGAGGGCTACGACAACCGCCTGATGTTCGAAGGCTTCAACGAGATCCTTAACGAGCAGAACAATTGGAACTATCCCGGCAAGGCGGCTACCTCCGCAGTCAACGTGCTGAATCAGATGTTCGTGGACACCATCCGCTCGACAGGTGGCAACAACACCTCACGTGTGCTGCTGGTCAACACCTATGCGGGCGGCACGAAGCCTTCCTCCCTGGCAGACTTTGTCGTCCCTACCGACACAACGGAGAACTGCCTGATCGTCGGGGTACACTACTACGATCCCGGCGCGTATTGCGGCGAGATATCCGGCACATCCAACACGCAGGCCGTCTGGACAGAACAGGGTGGCAATGCGGGTGTGGATAGAATGCTGGACAACCTGCACCGGCATTTCATCAGCAAGGGCGTCCCGGTCATCATCAGCGAGTTCGGCGCAGCCAATAAGGACAACACCGCAGACCGCGCGGAGTACGCAGGCTACATCGTTGAGAATGCTGCGTCGCTCGGCATCAAATGCTTCTGGTGGGACACCGGCGGCAAAGTTGAGATCGACCCAGCTTTGGGGTATTACAAGGGTATGGCACTCTATGATCGCTATCGCCGCGAGTGGATGTTTCCGGAGATCGTCGAGGCAATCACAGATCATATACCATGACCACTTTCCCATCTTTCCGGACGCAGCTGAACTTGTGTCCGGATTTTTTGATCACCATTAAGGAGGAAATGTTATGGAGTACGGCTATCTTTCATCGGTCGAAAGGTGGGGCGTTCAGGAGATCGTCTGTCTTGGACGGGCTGATGGCAATCCTTTCGTTGACTACGAAATCAAGGCGGAATTCACTTCTGCCCGTGCAACAGAAATCGTCTCTGGCTTCTATGACGGCGAGGCCCGCTATGTTGTCCGCTTCATGCCCTCCTGCGAAGGTCGCCATACATTTCGCGTGTGGGGCAGCTTCAGCGATGAAGAATACACCGGCGCATTCGATGTGACTCCTGCTGCGGCAGGCAACCACGGCCCTGTGCAGGTCAGCCAGACCTATCACTTCGCTTATGCAGACGGCACGCGCTATATCCCCGTGGGCACCACCTGCTATGTGTGGCACCTGAAATCACCGGAGCTTTTTGAAAACACGCTGCAGACGCTGGTGGCGGCTCCCTTCAACAAGATCCGTTTCTGCGTGTTTCCCAAGCATTACGATTACAATCACAACGAGCCCTTTGCCTACCCCTTTGAGCAGACTGCGCCCCGTGACGAACCCGGCTTTCACTGGGATTTCACTCGTTTCAACCCGGAATACTTCCGCCATCTGGAGAAGGCGATCACCCGCCTTGGCGAGATCGGCGTCGAGGCAGATATCATTCTGCTGCACCCCTATGACCGCTGGGGCTTCAGCCGGATTCCACGCGAGGATGAGCGGCGTTATCTGCAGTATCTGGCAAGCCGTATCGGTGCATACCGGAACGTGTGGTGGTCGCTGGCAAACGAGTACGACCTGATGCCTGACAGAACAACTGCCGACTGGGAATCCTGTGCCGAAACGCTGCAGGACTGCGACCCATACCATCACCTGATGTCCATCCACAACTGCATTCCCTTCTATGACCACACACGCCCATGGGTCACTCACTGCTGCCTGCAGCGGCAGGATCTCTACCGCACGACGGAGTATGTGGACGAATGGCGCAGGCAATACGGAAAGCCTGTCATCGTAGATGAGATGGGCTACGAGGGCGACATCCAGCATGGCTGGGGCAACCTGACCGGCGAAGAGATCACCCGGCGCTTCTGGGAAGCAACGGTGCGCGGCGGCTACGGCGGCCATGGTGAAACATACCTGAATGAGCAGGAGATCCTGTGGTGGTCGCACGGCGATGTGCTGCATGGCGAATCACCCGCGCGGCTGCGTTTCCTGCGGGACTTCCTGGAGGAACTGCCAGCGCCGCTGATGCGGATCCCCGCCAGCTGGGACGAGGTTTGTGCGACGGTCGAGGGCTGCATGGACGAAGCAGCACCCCTGTACCTGTATTACTACTCCTTCATGCGGCCCAGTTTCAGAGACTACACCGTGCCGCTGGGAACAGCTTATCAGGTGGAGCTCATCGACACATGGAACATGTCACGCACGGATTGCGGTATACACTCCGGGACATTCAGGATACCTATGCCGGCAAAGAGCTACATGGCAGTGTTCATGAAAAGAATAAGCTGAACAGCATGCTCTGGTGGGAATATTTCTCAGCGTTGATTCGTTGTATCAATGCAACCGATTTTTCGTCCCAATTCAATACGGGAGGTGATTGAGCGCGCTACACTATGACCAGAGAGGTATCCCATGAACCGACTTGACTTTTCATCCATTATGGCGGTGATCCGCTACTACATCAGCCCTGACCATGGCATGAACCAGGGTGAACTGCTGGACGAGCTGTTTTACAGCCTCCACGCAGAAAGTAAAGAACCCATTATCTTTGACGGCGCATCCGTCAACCGCTGGCTGAAAGGCGCGGAGCGCGTCAGCCCCATCATCAGCCGGTATTATCTGAAAAAGCGTAATCGTGCCAAGCTGGCAGAGGATATTGAGCAGTACATTCTGCCCCTTATGTATGACAGCGACATGGCTGTGCAGGGGCTGTACCGCCTGGCTGTGCAGGATGCAACCATATCAGACCGGCAAAAGAAGAAGCTGCTGAAAGCGTATCCCTGCGATACTGAACAGGATGCCGCTTGTCTGATTGCCGCCCTGCTGTGCTTCAGTATGGAACGTACCTTCGTCCGGCGCACACCGGGGAACATGGCGCTTATGACGACTGGCTCGTTATCGCCCGCGTCTGCCGACTTCATCCTGAACAACCGTGTTCCCACACCTTGCCGACATTTCTGTGGACGAGAGGAAGAATTGTCCGCCCTGCATGACCTGCTGAACGAGCATGGCAAGGTGTCCATTAGCGGCATTCCCGGTATCGGCAAGAGCGAGCTTGCCAAGGCATACGCCAAGCAGCATAAGGCTTACTACACCAACATCGTCCATCTGTACTACACCGGTAGTCTGCATGAGGACATCGCCCGCATGGACTTTGCGGACGATCTACCTGACGATACAGCAGATGCTCGCTATGAGCGCCACGCCCGTTTCCTGCGCACACTGAAAGAGGATACGCTGCTGATCGTAGACAACTTCAATGTTACCGCTGAAGAAGATGATCTACTGGCAGAGGTCATGGCGTACCGATGTAAGGTGTTGTTTACTACACGCTGCCGGTTTGAGGAATATCCTATGCTGGAGCTGAACGAGATCATCGACAAGCAGACACTCCTGCATCTCATGAGCAACTTCTATTCGGAGGCAGAGTGGCATCAAGGCACGCTCCTGCAAATCATTGACGCTGTGCACAGCCACACGCTGGCGGTTGAACTGGCCGCACGACTGCTTGAAACAGGAATGATGGAACCTGATGCCCTGCTTGTGAAACTGCAAGCAGAAAAGGCCGCCTTCAGCGCTGCCGACACCGTCAACATTCACAAGGACGGGCACAGCACCAAGGCAACCTACTACCGACATATCCACACGCTGTTTTCCCTGTACCAACTGGCAACAGCCGAGCAAGATGTCATGCGCAGCCTGTGCTTCACGCCTCCGACCGGCATATCTGCCCGGCTACTGGCAAAGTGGCTCCAGCAGGACAGCCTTAACACCATCAACAGCCTTATAGAGATGGGCTTCATCCAAGCTCAACCGGAGTGCATCATCGCTCTGCATCCGCTTGTGCAGGAGATCGCGCTGGAGGAACTGAAGCCTTCCATTCACAACTGCCGCACCCTGCTGGACAGTCTACACGAAATCTGTCTGCGTCACGGAGAAGAATCACCGCACACACAACTGGTCATGCAGAGTATCGAAGGTATCGTCAGCTATGCTGCTAAGGACGAACCAGCTTGCTACCTCCGTTTTGTTGAGGATGCTATCTCCTTTGCAGAGAAGTATCGCTGTCAGCGTGGTATAACAGCTCTGCTGCATGAAATGGAAAACTTACTGGCAGACAGCGCCAACGGCACATCGGAAGATCGCGCGCTGTTGCTAAGTTATCAGAGCATGTGTGCCGATACGCCTACTGCCGCTATTCGCTTGCAGGAACAGGCCCTCTCCACATTGGCAGAGATCAACGCAGACAATTCTCTGCTTGCCTCCAATCTACACGCCAACCTCGGCGGAATGTACCGCGAGTCCGGCAACTACATCAAAGCAAAGGAGCACATGGAGACAGCCATCATCCTGCTGCGTCAGTATAATCTGCTTGTCCGTCATGACAGTATCCCGCAAGTGGTGAACTACGCCATGCTGCTGTCTGAAATGGGGCAACCGGACAAGGCCATCGCCGTATTGGAGCAGATAGAAAAGGTTGTTCAGGAGCATAACTCTGATGTATGCATGGACACCGCTGCCATCCATGAAGCAATGGGCAACACCTACCTCATGACAGGCAACATGGAGCAGGCTGCTATTCAGCACCGGAAGTGCCTTGCCATTTACTCCGCACTATTCCCTGACCAGCCAGATATACTGTCGGCGAAGAAATCCGATCTCCGCTTGCTGTATGAGCAAGTCGGTGCTATCATGACTCCCTCCACAACGCGCATCGCATAATCACCACAACTGACACAGGATGCAGTCCGCCACGGCTGCATCCTTTTCTTGTACCATCATCCCGTTTGAGCAAATTCTTCAATTTGCCCTCAATCCGCGCTCAATGCACTTTTCCAGCCTCCGGATTAGAATGAAATCGCCCCCAAACCAGCACCACTCGCTGCAACCGGGCAAATCATCAAAAGGAGGACGATACATGTCCAACACCACCCGGGAGGTGCAGCCCAAATGAGAAACCTGCACAACATCCGCATTATCGCGGTGGATCACGGCTACGGCAACGTGAAAACCGCGAACACCATCACCCCCACCGGCATCAAGGCCTACCCCACCAAGCCCATCTTCGGCGGGGACATCCTTGAATACGCCGGTACCTACTACCTGATCGGCGAGGGTCACAAGGAGTTCATCGCCGACAAGTCCATGGACGAGGATTACTACATCCTGACCCTCATGGCCGTCGCCCGTGAACTGAGCCTTGCCGGACTCACTCGTGCTGACGTGCACCTTGTCGTCGGTCTGCCCATGACCTGGGTACGCGCCCAGCGCGAGAGCTTCCGCGCTTACCTCATGCGCAAAACGGACGTGCAGTACAGCTACGGCGGAAAGCCCTACCGCGTTCACTTCGTCGGCTGCACCGTGTACCCACAGGGTTATCCGGCGCTGTACAGCCGCCTTGGCGAGATGAAGGGCACGACCATGCTGGCCGACATCGGTAACGGCACCATGAACATCCTCTACCTCGTCAATGGTCAGCCCTCCGAATCCCGCAGTTGGACGGAGAAGCAGGGCGTGAACCAGTGCGTCATCGCCGCGCGGAATGCCGTCATGGACAGCTTCGGCGTGAAGATCGACGATTCGATCATCGAGCAGATACTCCGTACCGGCACGGCAGACATCGGCAAGCCTTATCTGGACTGCATCACCGCAGTCGCCCGTCAGTATGTGGCTGACCTGTTCGCCACGCTTCGCCGGTACGAATACAACCCCGACCTCATGCGGCTGTACATCGTCGGCGGAGGCGGCTGTCTGGTGAAGCACTTCGGCGATTATCCCAAGGAGCGCGTGACGATTATCAGCGACCTCTGCGCGACAGCCAAGGGGTATGAATCCCTCTGTTTCGCGCAGCTCCAGCGGAAGGGGCAGGCATGACGAACATCCGCAACACCAACCTCCGCTTCAACCTGAACAAGGAGAAGCACCGCAGGGCGTGGGAGCACCTGCAGCGCATGGACAAACGCATATTCAAATCCCATAGCAACGCGGCGATCGACGCGCTGAACGACTATTTTGACCGCTACTACAAGGAGCAGGATGATCCCTATCTGGAAACCCGCGAACGCGAGGAGCAGTTTGTCGAGCGAATCGTGACCGCTGTTGAAGCCAGCCTTGACCGGACGCTCCCCGCATATTGGAACGAACGCATTCCTCAAACAACACCAACAACTGAAAACAAGCACCAAACCGAACGGGAAGCAGCATCAACGCCCAACGTGGACTGGGACTTCCTCGGCGGCTGACGGTGCGAGAAAGGAACAGACATGAAGCGAAACATGACCACCATGACACCCGAAGAAAAGAAACACGTGCAGGCGCAGCATCGACTGGAGGCAGCCCAGGCACGGGAGCGCGACCGAGAGCGCAGGCAGCGGACGCACAGGCTCATTCAGACCGGAGCGATCCTGGAGAAGCTGTTCCCGGAG
>JAFQIF010000028.1 GCA_017397695.1 Clostridia bacterium | reverse complement strand
CTGTATACCCAGATTCTGCGCGGCCAGGTCGACGGCCGGGCCATGAAGGATACCCGCATTATCCAGTGCGTGAAGCGCGGCATCTCTCCCTACGAGGATTTTGAGGGCTATCTGGCGCTGGCGCACAACAAGGACATGCGCTTTATCATTTCCAACACTACTGAGGCCGGCATTGTCTATACCGGCAAGGATCAGTTTGACGACAAGCCGCAGGCCTCTTTCCCGGGCAAGCTGACCCGCCTGCTCTATGAGCGCTTTACCGCCTTCGGCGGCGCGAAGGGCACCGGCTTCATCCTGCTGCCCTGCGAGCTGATCGACTACAACGGCAAGAACCTCAAGGAGTGCTGCCTGAAGACCGCTGAGCAGTGGGGTCTCTCTGCCGAGTTCAAGGCCTGGATCGAGGAAGAGAACGTCTTCACCTCCACCCTGGTGGATCGCATCGTCACCGGCTATCCGCGCGGCGAGGCTGAGGGCATCTGGGAAGAGCTGGGCTACAAGGACAACATGCTCAACACCGCCGAGCCGTTCGGTCTGTGGGTCATCGAGGGTCCGGCCTGGATCGAGGACGAGCTGCCCTTCAAGAAGGCCGGCTGCAACGTGATCTTCACCCAGGACGTTTCCCCGTACAAGCTGCGCAAGGTGCGCATGCTCAACGGCGCGCATACCTCCATGGTTCTGGGCGCATATCTGGCCGGCCACGAGATCGTGGGCGACTGCATGGCCGATCCCGATACCCGCAAGTACATGTCCGATGCGCTCTTTAACGAGATCATGCCGACGCTGGATCTGCCGAAGGAGGACCTGGAGGCCTTCGCGTCTGCGATCTTTGAGCGCTTTGAGAATCCCTTCAACCGCCATCTGCTGCTGAGCATCTCCCTCAACAGCCAGTCCAAGTTCCGCGCCCGCGTGCTGCCGACCATCAAGGAATATGTGAAGCGCAAGGGCGAGCTGCCCAAGATCCTCACCTTCTCCATGGCGGCGTTCATCGCCTTCTACTGCGGCAGCAAGCAGGCGGACGGCTCCTTTGCGGGCGTGCGCGCTGCGGGCAACAGCTACCCGATCGTGGATGATCAGTTTGTGCTGGACTTCTTCGCGGATATGCAGGGCAAGTCTGCTGAGGAAATTGCCAAGGCTGTGCTGACCAACGAGGCGTTCTGGGGCAGCGACCTGACTGCCGAGCTGCCGGGCTTTGAAGAGGCTGTGGCCGGCTATCTGGCCGAGATCCTCGCCGATGCGAAGGCTGCGATTGCGAAAGTTGTGGGCTAAAAAATGAGCAAGTTTATCAAGATCACCGAGCGCGACAATGTCGCTGTCGCGCTCGAACCCCTCAAAAAGGGCGAAGAGATCCTGGGCGTTATCCTGAGTGAGGATGTGCCCGCGGGTCATAAGTTTGCGCTGTGCGACATCGCCGAGGGCGAGAACGTCATCAAGTATGCGTTCCCGATCGGCCATGCGACCAAGGCGATTATGAAGGGCGACTGGGTGCATACCCACAATGTGAAGACCAATCTTTCCGGCCTGCTGGAGTATACCTACAATCCGCATGAATGCAGCGTGCCGGTCGACCGTGAGGCAACCTTCGAGGGCTACGTCCGTGAGGATGGCCGCGTAGGCATCCGCAACGAGGTCTGGATTGTGAATACCGTCGGCTGCGTGAACGGCACGAGCAAGATGCTTGAAAAGCTTGCGCAGGATGCATACGGCGAACGCGTGGACGGCATACACTGCTTCGTGCATCCCTATGGCTGCAGCCAGCTGGGCGAGGATCACAAGAACACGCAGAAGCTGCTCGCCTCCATGGTCAGGCATCCGAACGCGGGCGCGGTGCTGGTGCTTTCTCTCGGCTGCGAAAACAACAATGTCAACGAATTCAAGAAAGTACTCGGCGAGTACAATCCCGACCGCGTCAAGTTCCTGATTACCCAGGAACACGAGGACGAGATCGAGGAGGGCATGAAGCTGCTGGACGAGCTGACAGCGTATGCCGGCCAGTTTAAGCGCACGACCGTTCCGGCTTCTGAGCTGGTCATCGGCCTCAAGTGCGGCGGCAGCGACGGCCTGTCCGGCATCACGGCGAATCCGCTGCTGGGCGCTGCCTCCGATCTGCTGGCGCGCCACGGCGGCACCACGCTGCTGACCGAGGTGCCGGAGATGTTCGGCGCGGAAACGATCCTGATGGACCGCTGTAAGGACGAAGAGACGTTTAAGAAGGCTGTGGCGCTGATCAACGATTTCAAGGCGTACTTCATCCGCTACAATCAGGAAGTCTACGAGAATCCGTCCCCGGGCAACAAGGCCGGCGGCATCACGACGCTGGAGGATAAGTCCCTGGGCTGCACGCAGAAGGGCGGCACGGCGGAGGTTCGCGATGTGCTCAAATACTGCGAGCCGGTGAAGGAAAAGGGCCTCAACCTCGTTCAGGGCCCGGGCAACGACATCTGCGCAATCACCGCGCTGATGGGCTCCGGTGCACAGATGGTGCTCTTCACCACGGGCCGCGGCACGCCGGTGGGCGCGCCGATCCCGACGGTGAAGGTGGCGACCAACACGCCGCTGGCTCAGAAGAAGCATAATTGGATCGACTTTAATGCGGGCGTGCTGGTTCAGGGCGCGACGATGGAGGAGACCAGCGAGGAGTTCTTCAAGGAACTGCTGGCCATCGCTTCCGGCAAGCAGACCCAGAGCGAGAAGCACGGCTACCGAGAGATTGCAATCTTCAAGGATGGCGTAACGCTGTAAAACGCAACGATACCTGCATCATGCAGGATGAGATATTGTGAGACATTTGAAGGAGGACGATTCCCATGAAAAAGTTTATGGACGCCGATTTCCTGCTTGAAAATGATGTGGCGAAAAAGCTGTATCATGATTACGCGGAAAAGATGCCGATCTATGACTATCACTGCCATATTCCGCCGGCACAGATCGCGGAGAACCATCAGTTCGCCAACATCGGCGAGCTCATGCTCGGCGGCGACCACTACAAGTGGCGCGTGATGCTCTCCAACGGCATTGACGACAAGTACATCCGCGGCGACGGCACCTGGCTGGAGAAGTGGAAGGCGTTCGCTGCCTCTCTCAAGTACTGCGTGGGCAACCCGATGTACCACTGGACCCACCTGGAGCTGCAGCGCGTGTTCGGCATCTATGACGTCCTCAACGAGGATACTGCCGAGGATATCTGGAACCGCGCCAACGCCCTGCTGGCTACCGAAGAATACCGCTGCCACGGCCTGATCGAGAAGTTCGGCGTGAAGCTGGTGTGCACCACCGACGACCCGATCGACGATCTGGAGTATCACAAGGAGATTGCCAAGCAGAACAACTCCTTTAAGGTGTATCCGGCCTGGCGCCCGGACAAACTGCTCAACATCGACCGCGCCGGTTTTGTGGAGTACATGAATACCCTGTCCCGCGTGTCCGGTGTGCAGTGCCTGAACATTGAGAATGTGCTCAAGGCGCTGGAGATTCGCCTGGATTACTTCCATGCGTGCGGCGCGCGCGTGTCCGACCACGGCATGGATACCGTTCCGTATGCTGTGACCGACGCTGCGAAGGCTGACGCCGCCCTGAAGAAGGGCCTGGCGGGCGAGATCCTCACCGCGCAGGAAGTCGACGAGTACAAGACCTACCTGCTCGTCAAGCTCGGCGCCATGTACAAGGCGCGCGGCTGGGTGCAGCAGTACCACATGGGCGCGCTGCGCAACAATAACCCCGCGATGTTCAAGAAGTACGGTGCTGACGTGGGCTTCGACTCCATCAACGACCAGAACATCGCGTACAACCTGTCTCACCTGATGGCGGATCAGGAGGCCACCGGCGACCTGCCCAAGACCATCCTCTACTGCCTCAATCCGAAGGACAACTACGTGCTGGGCACCATGCTGGGCAACTTCCAGGGCGACTGCATCCCGGGCAAGATCCAGTTCGGTTCCGGCTGGTGGTTCTGCGATCAGCAGTTCGGCATGATCGAGCAGATGAAGTCTCTGGCTTCCCTGGGCCTGCTGGGCCGCTTTGTGGGCATGCTCACCGACTCCCGCTCCTTCATTTCCTATACCCGTCACGAGTACTTCCGCCGCATCCTGTGCAACCTGATCGGCAAGTGGGTCGAGAACGGCGAGTATCCGGAAGACTATAAGGTGCTGGGCGAGCTCGTTCAGGGCATCAGCTACAACAACGCCGTGGCCTACTTTGGCATGGATGTTGACTAAGCGTTATGCACACCTTTGTAAAGCATGATGAGGGCGCATGGCAGGATCTGGGCGGAGGCACGCAGCGGCGCATCCGCTGCTATAACGCAGAGATGATGGCGGTGGAGGTGAAGTTCGAGGCCGGTGCGACCGGCAGCGATCACAGCCATCCGCATACCCAGATTTCCTATGTGCTCTCCGGCGAATTTACCTATCATATCGAGGGTGAAGCGCGCGCGATGCTGCCCGGCGACGCCATCGTCGTACAGGGCGGCAGGGTACACGGCTGCGCCTGCCTGAAGGCCGGCGTGCTGCTGGATATCTTTGCTCCGATGCGTGAGGATTTTGTGAAGTAATACGGCAAGCTGTGGGCAGGAGAAATCCTGCCCATGGCGAATTGAGGTCAAGATAAGCGATTTTGCGCGGATGCTTTCTGCGTGAAACATAAGAAGACAATTTAATTTGAGGAGGTTTTTCCCATGGACGTTATGAAGGAGCTTTCCAAGATCGGTATTGTTCCGGTTATCGCGATCAATGACGCTGCTGACGCTGTGCCGATGGCCAAGGCCCTGATTGAGGGCGGTCTGCCGGCTGCTGAGGTTACCTTCCGTACTCCGTGCGCTGCCGAGGCGATCAAGGCCATGGCCGATGCGTTCCCGGAGATGATCGTTGGCGCGGGCACCGTGCTGACGACCGAGCAGGTTGACAAGGCCGTTGCTGCGGGCGCGAAGTTCATCGTTTCCCCGGGCCTGAATCCGACCACCGTTAAGTACTGCCAGGAGATCGGCGTTCCGGTTTGCCCGGGCACTGCGAATCCGTCCGATATCGAGCTGGCTCTGTCCCTGGGCCTCAAGAGCGTGAAGTTCTTCCCGGCCGAGGCGGCTGGCGGCCTGAAGTACATCAAGTCCATCGCTGCTCCGTACGGCGACGTGACCTTCATGCCCACCGGCGGCGTTTCTGAGAAGAACCTGCTGGATTACCTCAGCTTTGGTAAGATTCTGTGCTGTGGCGGCACCTGGATGGTTCCGGGCGACGCTGTGAAGGCCAAGGATTGGGACAAGATCAAGGCGCTGACCGCTTCTGCCGTTCAGCTGATGCTGGGCCTGGAGATCGCGCACGTGGGCATCAACTCTGCCAATGAGGAAGAGGCGATGGACACCGCGACCAAGCTGTGCAAGCTGCTGGGCTGGACCATGAAGGTCGGCAACAGCTCCATCTTCGCCGGCACCGGTATCGAAGTCATGAAGACTCCGTTCCGCGGCACCAACGGCCACATCGGCATCAAGACCAACTTCATCGAGCGCGCCAAGGCTTACATGGAGCGCCAGGGCTTCGAGTTTGACGAGACCTCTGCCAACTACAAGGACGGCAAGCTCAAGGCCATCTACTTCAAGGACGAAATCGCGGGCTTCGCGCTGCACCTCGTTCAGAAGTAAGCAGGCAGGGCCTGCACCCGATGCGCTTCGCGGCGGTTTGAAACCGTTTTCTTCGGGCAGAGGGCCCTCGAAAACTGCTTGGGCATGACGAAGGCTACGGTGTGCCAAATCCGTTTTCTGCGCGCAAAGGGCGCTTGAAAACTGCTTTGCAGCAAGATAAAAGGGAGTATCCGGAAGGATACTCCCTTTTTCTATGATTATTGATCCAGGTGATACAGCGCGCGGACGCTGAAGGCGGCTGCTTGGCCGCCGCGCAGGATGCGCACGGTCTTTTCTCCGGCGTTCATGTCGAAGTAGTTGTCATCCAGCAGCACGTCGCCGTCATGGCAGATGATCTCTACGCCGCGGGCATAGGCAGCGGCTGAAACGCGCAGGCAATCGCCCTCGCGCGCGACACGCAGCTGCGGGTCTTCGAACTCGAAGTGCTTGGGCGCACAGAAGAGCACCGTGCCCGAGGAGACGACGCGGCCGGATACGGCGAATTCGTAGGAGAGATAGTGACCGCGCAGCGTATACGCCGAAAAGTCCATCCGTTCCAGCCACAGGCTGGTAAGCGCAGGCACGGTCACGTCCTGTGAGCCGGAGAGCACGATGGCTGCATCGGGCGTGCGAAGCGCCCAGCGCACCGTGCCCTGCACGTCGGCTGTGGTTTCGTTGGCGATGTTCAGGCGCGCAGTCTTTCGCGTGACTGGAAATTCTGCATTGACGTTCATGTTCTGCGTGAGGGTGCCTTCCTCCTCGCAGGAGATGAGCAGCGGCGCAAAGAAGCGCTTGGACGCGTAGTGCAGCGCTTTCCAGCGGCCAAAGTAATCGATGGACGACCAGCTTGCCACAGGCCAGCAGTCGTTGACCTGCCAGTAGATGGCGCCCATGCAGCGCCCGCGATTGCGCCGCCAATGCTCCACGCCGTAGCGGATGGCCTCCGCCTGCAGCAGCTGGGAGGCGTAGAGCACGCCGTCGAAGCTGTTGGGATAGCGGAAATTCTGGGCGAGATAGTTCATGATCTTGCCGTTGGCACTCTGGTTGCGCTGGTGCTTTTCCATCACATAGGAGAATACGTTGCGGTCCTTTGGCTCGGTGAAGCTTTCGACGGTCTTCAGGCAGGGGAAGGACTGGAAGCCGAATTCCGAAGCAAAACGGAACAGATGCTCGCGATAAGCGGTAAAGGGCTTGTCGCTGTGCCAAACCTCCCAGTAATGCACGTCGCCGCGGTTGGGCGCGTTGGGCTCGTCGAAGCTGCCGCCGGACGAGGGCGACGCCGGCCAGAAGAAGGTATCAGGATCTTCCCGTTCGAGCACGGAGGGGATCAGCGTTTCAAACAGGCGGATGTAATCGGCGCGCTGCTTGGGCGAGATGCGGTAGTCGTTGTTGCCGTACTGCCATTCGAGCTCGTTGTTGCCGCACCAGAGACCCAGTGAGGCATGATGGCGCAGGCGGCGGATGTTGTCCACAAATTCGGCGGTGATGTTTTTGCTGAATGCAGGCGTCAGCTCGTAAACGCCGCAGGCGAACATGAAATCCTGCCAGACGATCAGGCCGAGCTCGTCGCACGCGTCATAGAACCAGTCGTCGGGATAATAGCCGCCGCCCCAGACGCGGATGCTGTTGTGATGCGCCAGAGCGCAGTCCTCGATCAGGCGGCGTGTGCGTTCGGGCGTGACACGGGCGAGCAGGTTGTCCTCGGGGATATAGTCGCCGCCCATGGCGAAAATTGCTACGCCGTTGACGACGAATTCAAAGGATTCGCCCCACTGATCGGGCTCATTGCGCACAGTCAGCGTGCGCAGGCCGATACGGCGCGTCCATGTATCCAGGACGCGCCCGCCGCAGATCAATTCAACCTCCACGGTATACAGCGGTTGGCTGCCGTAGCCGTTGGGCCACCACAGTTCGGGCGTATCGATGACGATGCTGTCCTGCAGCGTGCTCAGACGCCTGCCGTCGGGGCAGATCACGGTTTTATGGAGCGCATAGTTTGGCGTGCCCTTTACGTGTTTGATATTCGGTATAAAGTCGAGCCGCACGCGAGTGCCGTCATGCTCCTGATGGATGCGGATATCTTCGATGCGCGCTTCGTCCAGCTTCAGGATAGAGATGTCGCGCCAGATGCCCGCATCGGGAAGCCGCGGGCCCCAGTCCCAGCCGAACATGCAGTGCGCCTTGCGCAGCTGCGGGAAACCGCTCATGCAGTCGGTGGAGCCGTCGGTAAAGAGCTTTTCGTTGGCGTCGTAGATGAAGCGGATCGGCGAGGCGAATCGGACGCTCAGCTCGTTTTCGCCTGCATGAACATGTTCAAGGATGGAATATTCCCAGATGCGGTGCATGTTGTCGGCGCTGCCGACGATGCTGCCGTTGAGGGAAATCTCCGCCAGCGTATCCAGACCCTCGCAGCGCAGCACCAGATCGCACGCCTGAAGATCGGCTTCGCTCAGCGTGAATGAGCGCCGGTACACATAGTCCTTTTCCATGCGGCGGCAGGCGTCAAGCTCGTTGTCGCGCCAGAAGGGATCGTCCATTTTACCTGCAGAGAGCAGATTGGCATAGACGCTGCCGGGCACCTGTGCGGGAATCCATGTGCTGTCGTCACAGGCGCGCATCTGCCATGCGCCGTTCAGAGAGATTCGTTCCATGAGAACACCTCTTTCCTTTGGAAATCATGCGTGCTGCAGTAAATATGAAGCAATGGCCTGCCGGAGAAAAGGATCAGACCCGGAGGAATACGTATGACCGTTTGATATACGGTTCTCTTGGCTTGACCATCTGCGGCAGGAATACGGCTGCCCGCTTATTCTTTGTGATTACAGAATCTTTGCTTTTGAGGGCTTATCTTCACAATAGATCACCGTGACGCAAGCGCCTACGGCAGGCACGGGGCTTCCGGCGTGGATCCATCTGCGCTTAATATATTCTCTGCCGTCTACCGTATACCTGACTTTGATGATATAGGGAAATATCGCGCCGTCCAGCGCATGCATTCTGAAGGGTTTTGTATTGACCTTGAGCCACCATTGTCTGGCCGCTGCAATTACGATGCCTGTCGTCTGCTGATCCATACTGGCCGCCTCCTCTCAGGGGGTGGATTTACCGGTCGGCGAGGGTGAAGAGGGCGACGGTCTCAAGTCTACCTAATTTGTCTAAACTCATTTCGAAGCTGTTTTCAATAATCGGTAGCCTGAAGCCGATGGATTCAATCCATTGGCCGCTGGGCTTTTGATCGGGATAGACGTGAATTTCAGAGATCAGCGTTTCCAGCAGTTCGTGCTTTTCAGCATCGCTCATGACGGCGTAGAGTTTATCAAAATTGGTGAGAATCCGGTAGATGTTGTCGCTGGTGATCTTGTCTGCCTCGATGGCCTGCTTCTTGGCTTTGCACTCGATCAGGGCAGATTCGGTCTCCTGAATCCTATCATACATCCGATAGAGGCGTTCATCAAGATCCAATTTGCGCTGACGGTAATGCTTGTCGTCAGGATCGAGCGAGTCGATTTCATCAGCGAGATTTGCTTTGACGGCGTATTGCTGCCTGAGCGTTTTTTCATAGTGGTCGATCTCCTGCTGAAGTGCGGAGGTGTCGATCTGCAGGTTGATCTTTTCCTGCATCAGCGCTGCGAAGCTGGGTTTACTGATGAGTTTGATGATGATCTCGGCAACGGCGCTG
>JAFQIF010000027.1 GCA_017397695.1 Clostridia bacterium | reverse complement strand
GCTGTTTACGATAAACTGCAACCGACGATCCATGCCCATGACCACATCCGGCTCAATCGCAAAGGCCGCTGCCCACGCTTTGTTCTCGCGCGAGAAGCGACCATCCCAGCTTTTCTGTTGTACCGTGTTCGCCAGCACGAATTGCACGCGCTCAGCTCCAAACTCGCTGAGAACCTGTGCAGCGGCGTCTGCCTTGAGCCTCATGCCATCGAAGTTTTCAGCAATCGCTTTTTCAATCGCTGCGCGGCAGGCGATGTTGGCGACATTCGATTGCCGGAACTGATCGAGCTCGCTGTGTTCTCTCGCGTACATGCCGGTCTGCCTGTACACCGGAATCTGTTTCATGTTTTCCATTTACCTGACCTCCGTTTCTCTTTTCTTCTTGTTGAGCGATCCGCTGCGCGTGGGGGCTTTCAGCTGCTTCAGCACAGACGGACGCGGTTTCTTGGCAACCTGTTCTTCCTTTTCACTCTTGCTGCCTTTGTCGATATTCAGGCTGGCGTCCAGCTCTGCCAGCCTTGCGCTCTTTTCCCGAAGCTCTGCTTCCTGCGGGAACGGCTTTCCAGCCTCCGCTTTCGCCGCTTCCATTTGCTGCCGAAGGTTATCAAGCTGTGCCTGCGCACGCTCCATGCGCTGATGGATACCGGCAAGTCCGTTTTCAATACGCGTCAGATTGCCTCGCGGGTCTGTGCCCAGCTCTACGCGATGCGACAATTCTCCCTTGAGCGTGAGCATCACATGCTGAGCAAACGGTTCATATTCAAGCGTCATCGCAAAGCCGCGATAGCTGCCCAGCGGCATTGGTTTGCCTGACACCGCTTCTTTGCAGGCCTCGATAATCATTGCGCCTGCACGCTCCTTGTCCATGATCTGCTTTCCCCGAATCTCCATGCCGACGAAATCTTTCTCCGGCAGCGGATGCGCTGCTGCCGTCTCGATGTCCTTGGCAAAGCCCGCGATCATCGCCGTGTGCTGCTCGATCTCCTGCGGAAAATACCGCAAAAGCTGATCTTCAAGCCGATACTGTCTGCTCTGATGATCGGCTTTCATCACTTTGAGTCTCGCAACATCTACATCCAAATCCATCTTTTCCTTGATTCTCGGATCGCCAGCGCACAGCGCCTTGATTTCTGCATAAGAGAGTGCTGTTTCATCCACATCGTCGCAGGAGCGCACCGGGCTCTTGCTCGTCATGATCTGACTGATAAATCGCTGTTTTGTCTCTACCGTCTGCCACAGGTACGAATCAAATGTGCTTTCTGTCACATAGCGATAGATGGTCACATCCTTGTTCATGTTGCCCTGCCGGACGATACGACCTGCCCGCTGTTCCAGATCTCCCGGCCGCCACGGGCACTCCAAATCGTGCGACGCCACAAGCCGATCCTGAATATTCGTTCCTGCGCCCATTTTCGCCGTGCTTCCCAGAAGTACACGAACCTGTCCGCTTCTTACTTTGGCGAACAGTTCCTTCTTCTGTACTTCCGTGTTGGCATCATGGATGAAGGCGATCTCATCAGGCGGAACCCCCAGTCCAATCAGCTTGCTGCGGATATCGTCGTAAACGCTGAAGGTGGGTTCGCGTGACTCCTGCTGTTCACCCAATTGTTCCAGCGGTGTTGCAGCCGAACCGGATTTAGGCGTTGACAGATCACAGAAAATGATTTGTGTCAGTTTGTCAGCCTGTCCTTCCTGCCAGATGCGGTGTACATTGCGCACACAGGCATTCACTTTGCTGTCGGGATCGTCCGGCAGCAGCGGATTGATCAGCCGCTGGTCAAGGCCCAGCTTTCGTCCATCCGAGGTAATCCTAAGCATGTTGTCCTGCGTAGGATCAACATTGCCTTTGTGAACCTCCGCCGCACGTTCAGAAAGTGCCTGAACCATTTCTTCCTGCTGCGCCGTAGGCTGAACAACTATCGTTTCATAGTGTGCCTCCGGCGTCGGAAGATGAAGCTGATCCGCAGTCTTGATATCCGCAACTTCCTTGAACATGGTCATCAGTTCCGGCAGATTGAAAAACTTCGCAAAGCGCGTTCTCGCCCTGTATCCCGTTCCTTCCGGCGCAAGCTCTATCGCGGTTGTCGTCTCCCCGAACGTAGAAGCCCAGCAGTCAAAATGAACCATGTTCTTTTGCTTGAGCGTCCCATATTGCAGATAGCGCTGCATGATGTACATTTCTGTCATGGAATTGGAGATCGGCGTACCGGTGGCAAACACAATGCCCCGCCCTCCGGTGACCTCATCCATATACCGGCACTTCATCAGCATATCGCTGGATTTCTGCGCATCGGTCGTAGAAAGACCGGCAACATTGCGCATTTTCGTGTAGAGGAAGGCATTTTTATATGAATGCGCTTCATCCACAAAAAGACGATCCACACCGAGCTGTTCAAATGTCACCACATCATCTTTGCGATCTTCCGCTCTGAGTTTCTGCAATCGGGTTTCCAACTGCTTTTTGGATCTTTCCAGCTGTTTGATAGAAAAACGCTCTCCGTTGCTCCGTTTGAGTTCCTCGATCCCTTCCATGATCTCCCAAATCTGCGACTGGAGCAGCTGCTCCTGACGCTCATGGGAAATGGGAATCTTCTCAAACTGGCTGTGTCCGATGATGACCGCATCGTAGTCGCCGGTTGCAATCCTCGCGCAGAACTTCTTGCGCCTGCTCTTTTCAAAACCCTTTTTTGTCGTCACCAGAATGTTGGCAGAAGGATAGAGTCTCAGGAATTCAGACGCCCATTGCTCAGTAAGATGATTGGGCACGACGAACATGCTTTTCTGGCAGAGGCCAAGGCGC
>JAFQIF010000026.1 GCA_017397695.1 Clostridia bacterium | reverse complement strand
GTGTAGCCCAGCAGCAGAACAGCAACCGCATGATATGCTTTATCTACACCAAGCTTTTCGCAGATTTCATCGTGCTGATCGCCATTGAGAGCCATCGTCGGAGCAGAAACGATCTTGGTGCCATAGCCGAGCTCATTTGCTGCAATGACCATATTCTGCGTAGCGAGACCGCAGTCGAAACTTTCGTCGGGAGAAGGCGTGCTTTCATTCATGTAAACGACAATCGCAACCGGGGAGTCGCCCAAGCCTGCCTTTGCGCCGGTGGAAGCAGGCATCTTCGGCATACCTTCAGGTGCATTTGCGCCATCCGCCGGAGCAGGAGCGCCGGCAGGCATGTTCGCAGGAGCGCCAGCAGGTGCACCGCCCATGCTCATGGTGCCGCCAATCTCTTCCATGATGGCCTGATTGGTAATCACGGCGAAGTGCCACGGCTGCTGATTGATTGCGCTGGCAGTAGAGAGTCCGGCCTGAAGAATGATGTTCAGGTCATCCTCGGCAATGGCGTCGGCCTTGAATGCCTGCGTCGTGCCCGCAGAAAGAATGGTATCCACGGCAGTCTGCGCGCTGGCACTCAGTGTCATCGCACAGAGCAGAGTCAGGGAAACGAACAGGGTAAGGGTCTTTTTCATGGGGTATTCCTCCTTTTATTGATGGGGTTTACTGCGTCGGACGAGTATGAGTGCTGCAATCAGCAGTGCGGTGCTCAGCGCAAGCAGTAGCCATGCTTCTGCCGGATTGACAACGGCTTCGCTTTCGGGCATGCCGGGCGGCGAGAAATTGTCCGGAAATCCACCGGGGAAATCGGATGAGCCATTGGAGTCAGTATCAAGAGCAGTTTTGCTTCTTCTTTTCTCCGGTTTTGCCTGATCGTCAGGATCAGATGAGGAACCGCCGGGGAATCCGCCGGTCGGCATGTCCGGGAATCCGCCGCCGCCCATATTGAATTCACCCATATCGGACAGAGAAAGATGGGAAGCGTCGATCAGGGACGAAGAACTGGTTCGCTGCTCAACGGTCGTTGCTGGAATCTCGCCGCTGAGCTGTCCGACGACACTTTGCGCACGCAGATCGCAGAATTCGAGCAGCGCATCTGTACCTGTTCTGAATTCCTCGTAGGTGTAAAAAGCGGTTGCATCCTGTCTGATGTAGGGAGAAAGCATCGCGATGACGTCACGCAGATGCGCTGCAAGCCAGCCGCTGTCGAAGAATTCGCTGATAAACTCCGCATAGATCTCGTGATACAGCGCGGTGTATTCTTCGCTGTCAAATATCCACGCGACCATCGGGCGGGAACTGATGTCGCCCATTGAGACCGGGGAGTCAATAGGAGAATTGACGGTCGAGGTTGCACTGCTGCCCATGCCCATGCCGCCCCCGCCGAATGCGCCGAGGGCGAGGTTATAATCCCATGGGATCATGGAAAGCTGGCCGTCTTCTTCGTAAAGGTAGTAGTTGTGCACCATCATGCCGGTGTAACTGTCATCGTTGCACATGAAGTTGTGCACCACCAGATAGCGGATCACGGCTTCCGCATCCACAACCGATTCGATCTTCTCCTGCTCAGAAAGTGATTTGAGGGAAGCAATCAGGCGCTTCTGATCGTTTTCAGTGATGTCGGTCTTCGCGCCGTTCCAGATGTTTTCATAGCTGTCCGGGTTATCGTCAATGTATTGAAGCTTGACGTCGCTGTCGCCCCTACCGCCCATATCCGGTCCGCCGCCGGGGAAATCAGGCATGCTGCCGCCGGGGAAATCAGGCATGCTGCCGCCGGGGAAATCAGGCATGCTGCCGCCGGAGAAGTCCGGCATGCTGCCGCCGGAGAAGTCCGGCATGCCGCCGGAAAAATCGGGCATGCTGCCGCCCGGCAATTCAGGCATTCCCTGCGGCATAGATGGGAGATCGGATCCGGCGCTTTCCATGGAAGGCGGATTGAGCCCCTCGGGCAGGCTTGGCGCGCTCGATTCATGGACAGTATCCTCATTCATCTGGGCGAATTGTTCATTGAACTCGTCCATGTTAAAGTCCTTGCCCTTGCCGCGCCCGCCGCCAAAGGACATGCTGTCCGGCTTGTAGAGTTCGCCGTGATCTGTGCCGTAGTTGCGCTCAAGGAAGCTGTCCTCTACGCCTTCCACGGCCAGATAGACGCCCCAATCTTCGCCGTTGACTGTGATATTCACGAAGCTGCACAGCGGCGCGGCCACGTCCATCTCATTCATCAGGGTATAGGCCATATAGTCCTTGAGATAGGTCTTGTCCTGAATAAGATTGTTGAGGCTCAGTTTATCCAGACCGTAATAACTCTTACCGTTTTCATACTGATCAAACTCGATTTTGAAGCTGTAACGATTGTTGCCGTACTGAGCGACAGAGGAAAGTGACGTATTGCCTTTTGCGCGGATGGCGACATTGCCTTGAGGCTCGCCGTCAATGGAGACTGTACATGCGGCATATTCTTCGTTTTGGCAGGTTTCAAGGAAACTGTCCCAATCATCCATCGTGATATCGATGGTGTGCACACGGCTTTGATCAAACAGACGCGCTTCATAACCCATGCCGGTGTCATCGTCGATCACGCCTGCCGATGCCAGCGCAAGAAACAGAATCGTGATCAGAAGCATGACCGCGAGGGCATACAGGCATACGCGTTCAATGTTCTTGTGCCGAAGCATGCTGTTCACCTCAGCCCAGATAGTCGCCGTTGTAGCTGACCAACACGGCGCTGTTTACGTTGTCCATCGTGGAAAGAGAGGTAATGAAGTCCGTGCTGTCTCCTTTCAGGCGGATTTCCCACGTCGTTTCGATATTGCCTGCCTGCGCCGTCTTGGATTTGATGACGGCTTTTTCCACGTTCATATGCAGATAGGCTTCAGCTGCCTTTTCAGCATCGGGATTGGCACAGGAAATCACAGCGATATACGGATTATGTACAGATTTGCGATTGATGAAGAGCATCATGACGACGCCGATTGCAATGCTGCCCAATACGGCCAGCGGAATCATGCCTGCGGCAAGCACAATGCCTGCGGCAATGGACCAAAAGAGGAAAGCAATGTCCATCGGTTCCTTGATGGCGGTACGGAAGCGCACGATGGAAAGCGCGCCGACCATGCCGAGGCTGAGAACGACATTGGATGTCACAGCGAGGATGGTCATAGACGTGATCATCGTCAGGGCCAGAAGCGTTGCACCGAAGGAAGAAGAATACATGACGCCGGAATACGTCTTCTTGTAGACAAGGAAGATGAAAAGGCCGAGGCCAAAGGCGAGGCCGAGTGTCAGAAACATATCCAGCAGAGACACGCTGGTGATGTTCTCAAGGAAAGAGGACTTGAAGATGTCATTAAAGTTCATTGAAGTGGGCTCCTTTCATATTCAGCCGTACATGCGGCATGTGCTGTATTTGGAAAAAGCGGTTGCTCTGCGGCCTTTCACCGCAATGGCGTGCCGAATGATTGTCGGCAGATAATCGTCCCATTTTACTTCGAGGATGATTTCATTTCCGGTCGGCAGGGTTACGCAGTCCGGATTGAGAAAATCGATGCAGCGAAGTCCTGTGCGGATGTTGTAATCGATGGTAACGCGCACATTCCCCGGCGCATAGACGAAAGGAATCCGTTCATAATCGACGATGGTCTTAGGCCGAAGCCCCTGTCCCATCATCTTTGCGTAGAGCTCAATGACCAGTGCGCGGTCGCATGCAGCCATCCACAGGAGGTTTCCATCGACGATCTTCTGTGCCTCCTCTTTGCTCAGCGGACAGGAGATCTTATAGCCTACGCCGTCCCGCTTGACCTTTTTCTCAAGGTGAATGACGGAGGCGTCGCCGTCGTAATAGCGAATCCGGAATTTCTCTCGTTCGTTGACGCCGTCAATTTTCTCGCGGAGCGCCTTATCGGCAAGATTGTCGAAGTACAGGCTTCGTATGGTATAGTATCCTTTTTCTTTGGCGTGAGGGTCAAGCTTCGCGATGGCTCGCATGTTGGCGCATATCGCGGCCCGGTCGCCTGGGGTAATCAGGTGCTTGATCTCATTGCGGTATATCACAGGGCATGTGCTCCTTTCTCAGATGCTGACAAGATTATATGAGTCAAATCTGTGCCTAAAGAGGAAAAATGTGGGTACTTTTGAGACAAAACGTGAACATTTTGTGATGTTTGTATTTGAGCGGGAAATGAAAACAGATATCGTAAGTAATATTCGCTTTGTAACACAAATCTGAACAAGCTTTCCTGATTATGGCGTACAGGGAGAAAAAAGCAGGAAAACCGGCAGAGATTCGGTACTTTGGAAAATTTGCGTCACAATGTTCTCTGCCGGC